>UQOB01000040.1 GCA_900542595.1 uncultured Mollicutes bacterium
GGCCCCCCCCCCCCCCCCCCCCCCGCCGATACCATCGGTGAGGTAGTAATACATATCATCCGCTCCACCTTCTAAGGTTAAAGAATTATCAGCCCAAGAAGTTTCTAAGGTGATCGGGTAATCGATGCTATAGCCAGGGACCGCTTTGACAATTTCCAACGTGAAGTTGTCTTTGGTCGCGCTTTCATAGGTGTAGCCAACCCCGACGATATATTCACCAGCATCTAAGGTGATCAGTTCTTCAGCCGTATTACCTTCGGAAGCAGTGAGAGTTAAGACGGGGTTCAGTAAATCAGTGGCTTTATAGATTTTCACTTCTTTAGTGGAATAGCTACCGCCACTGATGATGACGCGGTAACTATCGGCATCAGCGATCGTCAACGGATAATAACCATAGGTGAAACCACTGATGTCATCGCAAGAGATAACGTTTTCCACCCCAATTTGTAAGCTTTTATCGGACGGATCATCGGCCGTTAAACCTTGGGGAGCCGTTTCTAAGGTGAAGTAGAATCTCTTACCTTCTTCCGCTTGGAACGGATTATCAGCGTACGCTTCGATGTAAAGGGTTTGTCCGGCTTCCACCGTGATGAGTTTTTGACCATTAGTGGTCACATATGCTACCTGGTCATAGCCACCTTCCCCGTCAGCAATATAGGTATTAACCCGACCCGACACGGAATCAGAAGCTATCTTGAGAACTAAATTCTGTTTGGTTTCCGTGGTATAGGTATAAAGGTGTTTAATGCTGTCACCGAGACTGCTGGTGACTTCTTGAGTCGAAGGAATGCTTGTAATAGCGGTCGCTTCATCTAAGGTATCACCGTAAGAATCGAAGATATTGATATTGATGGTCCCGTATTCATCCGCGTTCGGCCCATCAATTTTATAATCATAGCCATAGGCTAAAACGATGTAATAAGTGATGGCTTCCGTCGTATTGAAGATTAACTTTTCAGTGCTACTTCCCATGACCGGGTAAATCACACTATCAATCGAAGGATTGATGGAACCACTGACCGAAACAGCCGTTGTCTTATCAGCCGCAAAGACCCACATCTTGCCGCCATAGGGAAGATCGGTTTCGAAGTAATATCTTCCGTTAGCAGGTAAGTTAACTTGCATATAAAGTAAGGGAACATCGACATTAGTTTCAAAGCTGACGGTTTGCTGATTGTTAGCTTCAACGTTGACCACTAAGGGTTTATCCATGCTAGAACCAGCCGGAGCATCGCCGAAGATAGCGTATAAATCCATATCGCCAGCAACTGCAGTTTCAAAGTCATAGGACCCAGTTGATCCATCTTCCGATGTCGACCAGAATTGGAAGACAAGGCCATCTTTCTTACCCCGACCAACATCAGGAATTAATTTTCCAACGATGACATCTAAGGTGAAGTCTTCGGTCGTTTCCGCCCCATTGACAGTGAAGGTACCACCATTAGTATGGAAGGTGATGGTCGCCACTTGGGTATCGTTACAGATGACATTATCGATATCGAGCCCCGTCGTTTTACCATCATTTAAGGCATTCCAATCAGCGGTTAAACCATCGTAATAGATGGTATCGACATCACCGACAATCAACGCATTAGGTAAGCTGGTGACGCCGGAGCTGACATACATCGTTTTAACGCTAGGGATTTCATCTTCCCAGGTTTCCGCGCTGATAGCGTCATAATGTAAAACGTTTAAATTCACGGAGTTAAAAGCGCTCGATTTGACCGACTTTACGCTCGCTGGAATGTTGAGGGTTTTGAGATTACTAGCGCTACTAAAACACCATTTATCAAGGTATCTAATGGTATCTGGTAAGGTAACGTTGACGATATCGTAGGAGGATTCAAAAGCCCCATAACTAGTATTTGGGTCTTCCACCGCTACAACTTTTCCTAAAAGAGTAGCGACGTGCCCTTCATAAGTGACGTAGTCTTCCGGAATAACAATATCAGCGGGGACGTCAGCTTTGTCATTCTCCCAGGCCCGATATTCACCGGGTTTTTCGTAGATATCAGAAGTGTCTTCAACCTCTTCGAAATTTAAATAATCATAGGTTTCCGTCGGTCCAATGAGCCCTTTGACGTTCGCTTTTTCCGTAGCGGTTAAGGGGGTACCAGGATTCGCTAATTGTTCAGCGGTGAACTTGACTTCAATCGTCGCGTATTCATATTCCTTAGAAATCTTATTCATGGTATAGACCATGTAATAGGGATAATCGGTCGCGCTCGGCGCTTCGCCGCCCCAATCGATGGTCGCGGCACTTGCGACGCTGCTATAAACTTGCCGGATTCCAAGAACCTTTTCTTGCATGATGACGGTGCCATCACCGGCTTTAACGGTTCTCGTAAACGAGGCGCTTTCTAAGCCTTGGTAACCGCTTAAGGCGACGACGAAACGGACACTATGATTCCCTTCTTCGCCTAAAAGTTGAACACCAATCGTGCCATGAATCGCGTCCAATTCGCTGGTATCGATGGCTCTGGCCGGGAAGGCATTATAGCTTCCGACCGCGTCTTCCCCTCCGATTTCATCAACTAAAACATCATCATGAACCGGTTCATCATTCATCACGTGGACCGTGATACCGGCCGCTAAACCTAAGGATAATAAGGAAGCAGCCGCTAAAGTTAAGAGTTTCGTTTTCTTTTTCATGCTCCTTCACCTCCTTGGCTATCGGGAACAAGGTCTTCATTGACCCCGCCATCTTCACCGGCTTCTCCGCTTTCGACGAAGTTAGTTTCGGTGACAGTTTCACAGACGGTCGTTCCAACCTCACGGAAGGTCATAATCATCGCGATAGATCCCGCCATGTAACTTTCGTAATTAACGTAAGTGAGTAAACCAACTAAAGCACCGTCCGGGCTAATTAAAGCGGTCGTAATGGTGCCAGTTAAATCAAAATAAGGTAACAAGAGGACGCTGAGCGATAAGCTGAGGCTAGCGATTTCGTCATCGACGACATATTCGATGCCGGCGGGCATCGTATCGCTTTCTTCAAAATAATAACCATTAGCTTCTAACGCTCCTTCTTTCGTTAAGCCCATCCCTAAGTCGAGAGAAGCTTTCATGACTTCAATGACTTCCGGAGCGAGGTCTAAAGCGCTATCGGGGGTATAAACATTAACCCCTTTGGCATCTTCTTGATATTGATAGACTTTGTCATCCTTAAGGACTAAGCCTAAGCCCTCCTCTACGCTCATATAGTCGACCTGGTTCGGGGTGACTTTCGTCGTGATGGTCTTCATCTCGGTTTGGCTCACCATGTAGCTGATATCGAGAGTGTAGTTATCTCTTACTCCGATTTCATCGATGGTGGGAGCACCTGGCAAAACGACGTCAATCGTGACGGCTGCGTTCTTGGTGGGGTCTTCCACAGAAGTAGCAGTGATGGTGACGGCTGCGCCGATTCCAACACCGGTGACAAGGCCACCAGATGTGACAGTCGCAATCTCTTCATTGCTGCTCTTCCAAGTAACGGCAGGATCGCTAGCGTTTTCCACTGTTGCGGTCAACTGCACGCTCTTAAGTAATTCAAGGGTCAGAGTATCTTCCCCCTCAATGGTCACTTTTATTTCTTGTTTAACCGAACTCGTCGCACTGGAAGTCGCGCTGCTAGTAGTAGAACTGCTGCTACTGGAGCTAGTTGAACTATCGGGAACAGAGGTACTAGACGTATCACTGCTGTTCGGGCCGACGCTTGTCGAAGACGAATCAACCGGTGTTTCACAAGAAGCTAAAAGTAAGGCCACTAAAACCAAAGAAAGTGCTTTTTTCTTCATGCTTTTTGTTCTCCTTTCTCTTTTGGTGATACCTCAAGATATCTTTAAAAGTAAAATTTTCAATTATTTTTTGTGATATTTACTGAATTTTTGTTTAAAAACATACTTTTTAAGCCGTATTTATCGAATAAATAAATGATAAAAATAATCTCGTTAAATGGTTTTTAAGATAAATGATTTACATCTTTTTTCGTTATTTTCCCTTTAAAAAGAGGAAAGAAGAGAGATAAATATTGACATTCATTAAAACTCACCTAAATTAGTCAAGCCAGCATATGGCAGAAATATTATTTATTTATAAATAACTGAAAAGGAGATTCCATGAAGAAAAGCTTCGTTTTATTGCTTCTTCCCCTGCTTTTAGCCTCCTGCGCGCCAGAAGACGGAACCAGCAATACAACCTCTAACAACAGCCAAAGCACCACTTCAAGCACTACTAGTTCTTCGGAAAATAGTAGTACCACCTCCTGGCCGAGCGAAGTCATGAGAGATATCAGCATCAACGGCGATATCATCGATCAATCGGTCGGTTTCTATTGGGAAGTGGAAAGAACTTATTCTATCGGTTTTAACTTACAGAAAGCCGATACCGCTACCGCGGTGATAAGTTTAAATGATCCGGAAGCCGCTACTTTTGAAGGCAGTAACGGCAACTATAAAGTCACCCCGCATAAAGCTGGGGACTTCCTTTTAACGATCACCGATAGCACCGGTTATCTCTATTACCGGATGGTCATCAAATTTAGAAATCGGATTCCGCAAGAAGATTTCTATGATTATTTAGTCAGTGTTGATCACTATCAATCCTGGAGCGTCTACGGAAGTGATCTCCAAATGGTCTTCTTACCCGGTAACCAAGCCGTCGTCAGAGGAACCGACCAAGGAATCAACGTTGGCACTATCACTTTCCAGGTCGAATACCGGGAAAGCCTCGGAGCGGAATACATCTATGACATCATCGATTGGAATAATACCGCTACCGATTTGAAACCGAAGGCCTTAAACATCAGCTGCATGGGTGAAGTCATCCACATGATGGACGATTATGGTCTTTTAGAAGTCTTTGACGTCGTAGAATAAAATTAATAGAAAGGAGATTCTATGAAACCAGGGAAAACACTTTGGGTTTTAGCGGCCGGCGCCGCCTTGATGCTCGCTTCTTGCGGACCAACCGACACCACCAGCACGACTTCGACCACTGGGACAAGCGATAGTACAACCAGCAGTTCTACTTCAAGCTCCACCAGTTCTTCGACCTCCAGCTCCACCAGCGAAACCCCTGTTACCTACCAAATTAGGGTTCAACAAGTCACGGGTGCCACTATCACTGTCAACCCGACTACTGCTACCCCAGGGACGGTCGTCACAGTCACCGTCACTCTCGATTCTGGTTATACTTTAACCAGCATCTTAGTCGATGGAAAACCCATCGAATTCACCGATAACCAAGGCACCTTCGTCATGCCTGACTATGACGTCACCGTCAGCTGCCAAGTCAATGTCGAAGGGGAAATGACCTTAAATGGCTCCGTCACCGCGGTATTTGAAAAAGAAGGCGACTTATATGTCGCGAGAAACGTCACCGTTAAAGATGATGCTGATCTCTACGTTCTCATCAAAGGGGATGACGGGAAATACACTCCGCTTGGTTACCTCGCTTTAAATAGAGAAAAGACCTTCGCAGATATCGGCTACAGCAGCATCAGCTTCAAAGACGCTAACATGCCAGAAGGCACGGTTCTCACCGATGAAAACCGGAACAATTCCTTAATTGAATTAGCTGGCAATGCCGCTTATGACTTCTACTATGATCCGAGCGACGCGGAAAAGCCGTTATACGTCCAACGGGTCAAAGTCCTCGAACTCCCGAAGAGTTATAGCGACTATGAATCCTTATTCGCCGGCACTATCCTGAGCGATCCCGCTACTTACCCGATGGGGGTCATCGGTGTTACTTATACCGATAGCCGAGTCCAAGAAAGATATGTCTGGAATTTACTTAATGAAAATGCGTCCCTTGCGACCGTCTATAATTCCAACACTAACCAAAAGAAGGCTTACGTCTATAACGAAATCAAAGATGGTGTCCTTTATACGGTTGATAACTACTTAGAAGGTAGAACCACTCCTAACCTCTATCCCGATGGTTATGCTGATCCGACCTTAGATGATTCTCGTGCGGGTGATACCACTGCCTACAGCAGCAAGAAAGCCATCGTCAGCAGTGTCGCTGATGGTTACAAAGATTACCAAATCACCGAAAAAGAAGCGAAACAACAAGTCGCCTCTTATAGCCACGATGTCTATTCTATCGACCGGGCCCAATGGTCCTCTTACCGGGATAGCTTTGAACTCGAGGATGATTTAGTCGATGCCAACCGCGATGTCCAAAGCGTCTTAAATGACGACGGCACCTTCACGGTCACTATTAATTCCTATAAGAGATATGAACCGACCAATAGTGGTATGAGCGGTCATAACCGGATGACGAAAGATGTCTACATCGATTACGATGTCACCTTCACCTTCACCGAAGCCGGGGCGCCGCTTGACGGGGTCTATCAAGAAATGTTCTACGATAGCACTCTCTATGACTTCGACACCCATCAACTTAAACCCGGTGCGGAAGGAAATGGTACCCTTGTCAAAGCCTTAACTTGGAAATATACCTACGGGGATGTTCCGACGGGCACTGTTAATTTCGACAGCACGCCGTACTTTGCAACTAGCATCACCGCTAGTGTCCCGGCAGGAAGTGGAAATGACGCTAATCACGTCACCGCTGGCTCTTGGGATACCCAAAGCACCTCGCAACCTTTAACCGTTACGACGCTTCCAGCCACCGCGCTTGATGCTTGGCAATATGGTGTCGTTGAAAGTAGCGATAACAATATCATTGGGCCGTCTAAATATAACCCGACCGTCTACGAAGCTAAACCTTCGGGAAGCGGAGACGTTACCTTAACGATTGGGAACCACGTCGATGACGATGTGACCACCACGCTCACCATCCACGTCAGCACGGTTGAAATCCATAGCTTCTTCTTACAACCGCTCGGGGGATATGGTGATGATTGGCACTTAATAAACGCTACCGATTTCCAAATGAACGGGGGAAGCACCTGGACGGCGACCATCGATAGTAGCCCCTACAATGGTTCCTTAGAAGACATGACCTTCACCTATAGCACAGAAGGTGTGATTTCTGCCAGCGTTAACCCGACGGAAAGAACCATCACCTTTAAAGCTAGCAAAGTGACCACTCCCACTTCAGTCTCAATCACTCTCAATTCTCCTTATTATGAAGAAGGATGGAGTCCGACTGTCTTAAATGCCACTATCATTCCTTATGATGGGGTGGAAGTCACCGAAGAATTCGTCACTGGTACTTGGGCAGTTGAAATGAGCGAAGACAGCATGGATCCGGATTTAAATGACCCGTCCCGGCTCATCTTCAATGAAGACCATACCGGTAGCTTAAAAGCCTACTCGGAAGATACTGATGGCACCGTCTTACTCGATGTCACCTATAGCTTCAATTGGAGCCTTGACGTCAACACTTCGACCTTAAACATCACTGATGTTGAAGTCAGTAGCGGTACCGTCTATAAAGAGTTCTCCCATTACTCTGTCAGCGTCGCGATTGAATCGACCGGTAAGATCGGTATTGCGATGTATGGCTCCTCCATTGAAGAACAAGGTGGTGAATTGGTTGAAGTAGCCGAAATCATCATGGGTGGCTATGACTATGATGAAGATGGCTATATGTACGCGTCTGCATATAGTTTCTTCGTTCCAGCTGAATAAGCTAAACAGCTAAAAATTAGATGCTCCGCAAGGGGCATCTTTTTTATGCAAAAATCTAATTATTTTTAAAAATACCTTAGTTTTAAAAGGATAAACAGATAATAAAAAGCCCTAGGCAAACTTCCTAGGGCCTTGTTTATCATCGTTATTCGTTATAAAGATTATTCACATCGATGAACTGATCAACCGCGGGAATGTTGCTAAACCCGAAGTCGAAGAACTCATAATGGAAGTCCCCTTTAATACCGCTGGAACGGGTGTAATTTAAGTGGAAATTCGCCACCCCTTCCGGTTTCCCGATATTCGTTAATTCAATGGAGAGCGAGGTAATGGTTAAGCCTTCATCTTTCACGATGCTGGCGACTTGGAAGTTATTAGCGAAGTCATTGAGTATCGCCGCGTTGGTAACTTCGTATTTTCCTTCTTCCCCGGCCGGATGAATGTATTGCATCTGTTCCCAAAGTAAGAGGTTAGAGGGGTAATTTGCGAATTCCGGAGAGCTAACGTCGCTCGTCGAGGAGTTATAAGGAAAGTTAGTGTTAAGGTTGACGGTATTTCCATCTAAGGTAAACATATAGCAACCGAAGAGGTTCTTTCCTTGGTAAGTCTTGTTATCGATTCCTAAGAAGCCTTGCGACATCGCGAGAATTCCTAACTCATAAGCGATCGAAGAATCAATATCTTGATAGAAATACTGCGGTAAGAAGTGTTCAACTCCGTACCGGACGTGGTCATTATAGTCGTAGATATTCCGTGAATAATTGTTTTCATGGAATAAAACTTTTAATTTTTCTAAATCATCCGAAACCGCGACAGGTTCAAAGTTATTGACGAATTCTGTGACTGAGGGTTCATTAGCAGTTCCAATGTCTTCCACGATTAAGGACCAGCTTTCTTTGGCAAAGCCTACTTCCATCTTTAAGGATTCCAAGCTGTCGCCGACTGTGATTGAAAGACTCTTAATATCAAGGACGGTAGCAGCTGGCACTTCTAAAAGCCCCAAGAGGACAAATTGATTCGGGCGAGAAAGTTCTGTCACTTCTTTCGTGTTAAAACTATCGCCTGATGTATCGAAATCGCTGACCTTATAAAACAGGTCATTATCATATAAAGAGGTAATCGTTTGGTTATTATCATCTTTTAAGGGTTCTGTCGCGGTAAACTCACCGTTATCAAGATCGAAACTTCTGACGCTGCCGTCATAGACGAAGTAGCCGAGTTCTTCCCCTTCTTTATCAAGATAGAAGTAGTTCTCGGTGATGTATTTATTAAATTCGGAAACCGGGAAACCGACGCTATTGCGTTTTTGAATATAGAACTTGTAGTTCTTTAAAGATGATAACTGGGTTAAAGCATCTTTTACTGAGGTAATTTCCGTCGGAACATAAGTACTAGTCGTTCCACTACCTTCGTTATTGACGCAGCTCATGAGGATGAGCGAAGTCGCTAGAATGAGCAAGGATGATTTTTTCATGTTGAGCCCCTCCTTAAGGTGCCCTAAAAGACTAGCATATAAAGATATTCTTTCAAGCGATATCTAATAGATATTAGAGGTGTGAAAACAATTTTCTTTTTATGAAAACGTTTTCAATACCTATAAGAAAACCTAGTGTTCATCGCGTTTTTTCATGTAAGGGGTTCCAAAAAGCCCCTTTGAAAACGTTTACACGCCGAACCATATTGTAAGGCGTTTTTATTCCCTTATATTAGTGGTGCCTGAAGAAGAAAGCTTCGGGTGATTGGAGGACCTAGCATGATTAAAGTTACTTCTAAATATGAAAGCAAAATGGAAAGCCAAGAACAAAGCTACTATTGCGATCTCTTAGAAAAAATTGCGGAACAAGGCCCGATCTTCACCGCTGATGAAGATTACGTCAACAGCCGCGAACAAGATCGTTAATCCATCACTTTTGTATTCAGGCCCGGGAAACCGGGCTTTTTCTTTTATTTGTTAAGGTTGTAAAATAACTCTGATGAAAACCAATCAAATTATCGGCCGAAATTTAGCCTCACTTCGAAAAGCCCGAGGCTTAACCCAAGGCCAAATCGCTGAAAAATTTAATTACTCCGATAAATCGATTTCCAAATGGGAACATGGGGAAATGGTACCGGACGTCGAGACCTTGCTCGCTCTCGCGGATTTTTACGGGGTGACTTTAGATTACTTAGTCCATGATCAGACCGCTGAAAGCTTAGAAGAAGTCGGGAAAAACGATTACCAGGCTATCAAAAGAAACCGAATCATCACCACCTGTTTAGCGGTCGTAATGGTGTGGACAGTCGCCTGTATCGCTTATGTCGGGGGCTTACTTTTAAACTCCGCATGGGATAGCTGGATGGCCTTCTTCTGGGCCTTCCCGGTCACCTCGCTTGTCCTTCGTTATTTCTTAAGAAAATACTTCCCAAAAGATACTCCGAAATGGTTAAAACTGACCATCAATCTCTTGTTTATCTGGTCCTTACTTTTAGCGATTTATCTCGAACTCGGGCTCGGGATTCAAGACGACCAAGGTTGGATCCTCTGGTTCGTCCTTTTTGCGGGCATCCCGATTACTTTGATTCTCTTATACGCGTATTTCTCAAAACGCAGTAAGCCGATTGAAAAAGAAGAAGCGCCCACTACTTCCGTTTCTTCGAAAGATGAGCCAAAGCAAAATTAGCTTGGTCTTGGTTACATTCTAAAGCTTCTTTTAAGGCTAAATTACAATGGAAGACGTGCTCTAATTTATCCCCTTCTTTGGAAGTGTATTTCTTAAAGGTAAAAGGAATACCTTTTTCTTTTAAGATTTCCGCTTCTTTTAAGTTTTCTTCGAGTAAGAAATCTTTTTCACTGGTGAAGATAAATAAGGGGCAAATATCTTTCGTCACATAATCATTCGTGTGGAGCCGAGGATCCACTTCGGTCATATTGCCGAAGATAATCTTCCGTTTCGTCTTATCCGTTTTATTAAAGAAAACGATGTGATTAAAAGCGGAACACGCAAGAAGCGCTCCTCTCACCCGGAGGGGCATCTTTAAATTATAGAGGGCTCTGTAGGACGGGTTCGAATCTGCTACCGCGTAGTTAAAGGAT
The DNA here is from genome assembly GCA_900542595.1 of uncultured Mollicutes bacterium. Taxonomy (GTDB): domain Bacteria; phylum Bacillota_I; class Bacilli_A; order RFN20; family CAG-826; genus UBA4951. The sequence continues at coordinate 10,660 of UQOB01000040.1, forward strand.
AAATATCCACCCGCGCTATCACCGACTAAAAACACATTATCCATGTCAAAGGCCCATTCTTTTTGATGATTTTTGATCCAGCCCATCACTTCATCTAAATAATAAAGTTGATTGGGATAATGCTTCCTCGGGGCTAAGGGATAGGAATAACAAACGACCGTAAAGCCTAAGGATGATAAGTAACGGCTATAAAGGTGATAGGTTTCTTTGGTCCCGTAGAAAAGACCCCCACCATGGACTATTAAGAGAACTGGTAAGACCTCTTTTTCTTTCCCTTCCGGTTTATAGACATCCAAAAGTCCCCACTTATGGTATTTCTTGTTGTAGCTAATGTTTTTATATTCGGTGACCCCGGGGACGGGAGTGATTTTGCTATCTCTCCTGTCATCACTATTCTTAATGTACCGGCGGTCATGCCAAACCTGAAACCACATCATATTATTTTCCTTCTTTCCTCTATATTATTACCGTTATATCAAATTTATAAATTCTTTGCAATAATTACAAGAATTATATTGATTTCTTGTTTCAACCTTACTGGTTGGTAAATGATTTATGCGAAA
>UQOB01000041.1 GCA_900542595.1 uncultured Mollicutes bacterium
TCAGTCAACTTCAAGCCTACGACAAAGCCTATCTAACTCGTCTTGCAGATATCATTTCAAAAATCATTTTCATTGTAGCTACTGTCATCTGTATTGTTTTTAATCTTGGCCTATATTTTATGACTGCCTGTTTCCTGCTACACTCGATTACAGCGGTCTTGCTAAAAATCATTTTCTCAATAAAAACAATTCCTCTATCTCCTTTTATTAAAGTCGACAAACAAACTTTCAAAACTATTTTAAAAGATGTTTTAGCTTATTCGATTTGGACCTCCATTTCCACTTATGCCAGAACCTTGATGCTTTCATTCATGACAACTATTCTCGGAGTTACTTCCCCAGAAGGCGAGGGAAGTGCTCAAATAGCAATTTATTCAATCGCCTATCAAATTGAAACTTATGTTTCCTATTTTTCAACTAGCTTTGGCACTATCTTCTATCCTGAAGTCTCAAGAAGACTTTACGCCGGCGGTCAATTAACAGAAGAGAATAAAAAGAATTTTGGTGCCTTTAACCTTAAAGTTGCTCATATTCAAACAATCATTCTTTTTATCGTCTGCGCAGGCTTATTATTATGCGGTAATGAGTTCTTACAATTATGGTTAGTTGGAGATTTAAAAGCTAACCACGAAACAATTTATTTCTGTATTTTAGCCATTTGTTCCACTGCGATATTCTTATATCCGTTACAAGTTCTAGAAACAGCTTTAAATACTAGTGGCTATATCAAATACCAGGCTCTTGCTAATTTGGCTGGTTCTATCGTTGCTATCGCCTTAGCGTTCTTACTTTCCTACTATTGGGGAGCGTTTGGATGCTGCGTGGCTATCGCTATCGGAACAGTTGTAAGAATCATTATGCTTAACATCTTTGGTCATATATTTATCGCCTTCAGAATTGGTGAATATCATTTAAAAACTTACGCCTCATTCATTATTCCCGGAGCAATTACGATTGTATTTGGATTAATTATCTATAAGTTCTTACCGCAGGTGTCTTGGTTATATTTCATCATCAAAGTCGTCGCTATAAGTGCAGTTTACGCAATAAGTTTATCGATCTTTGGCCTCAACAAATATGAACGAGATAAAACCTTAGGCTTTTTGAAAAAGTTTGAAAGAAAGATAAAATCATTAACAGGAAAAGTGATGGAATAATCTTATGAAAATCGCAGTTGCTGGCGTTGGATATGTTGGACTAAGTTTGGCTGTTTTGTTATCACAACAAAATGAAGTCTTTGCTATCGATGTTATTAAAGAAAAAGTTGATCAAATTAATAACAAGATATCACCTATCCAAGATAAAGAAATTGAAGAATACTTAAAAACAAAAGATTTAAATTTAACGGCAACAACCGTTCCAAATGTTGCTTATAAAGATGCCGATTTTATTATCATTGCTACTCCTACTAATTATGATAGTGAGAAGAACTTCTTTGATACCTCCCATGTTGAAGAAGTTATTGAGTTAGCATCGACCATCAATAATCACGCTACATACGTGATTAAATCGACTATTCCGGTTGGCTATACTGAACAACTTAAAAAACAATTTCCTTCTTTAAAGATTATTTTCTCCCCAGAATTCTTAAGAGAATCCAAAGCTCTTTATGACAATCTTTACCCATCCAGAATCATCATTGGTTCATCTAAAACTGATGAAAGTTTAAAGGAACAAGGAAGAGTTTTTGCTAATCTCTTAAAGGACGCTTGTTTAAAACCTGATGTTCAGGTTTTAGAGATGGATGCAACTGAAGCTGAGGCGGTTAAATTGTTCGCTAATACCTATCTCGCTTTAAGAGTTGCTTATTTTAATGAACTGGATACCTATGCTGAAAGCAAAGGCTTGAACGCCAAAGATATCATTGATGGGGTTTGCCTAGATCCAAGAATTGGCGCCCACTACAACAATCCCTCCTTCGGTTATGGTGGTTATTGCTTACCAAAAGATACTAAACAACTTAAAGCCAATTTTAGGAATGTCCCGGAAAATTTGATAAGCGCGATAGTTGAGGCAAATAAGACAAGAAAAGACTTCATTACTTCAGAGATTATTAAAAAATGTAAATCACTAAAGAAAGATAATAAAGATGTAGCCATCGGCATATATCGCTTAACAATGAAGAAAGATTCTAATAATTTTAGAGATTCTTCAATCCTCGATATTATTAAGAAATTAATCAAGGCCGGTTATAAATTAAATATCTACGAGCCAAATCTTAATTCTTTAACAATTAAAGATGCGACATTGATAAATAATTTTGATGAATTTATTAAAACTTCAGATATTATCGTCGCTAATAGAATGAATAATTTATTAAAACCTTATCAGTCAAAAGTATTTACCAGAGATATTTTTAACGAGAATTAGGCTATTTAACGTTCTTATATTTTTTAACTCCATTAATTGCCCAGCAGGCTAAACAATACCATCTTTTAAAGAATGGAATCCCCACTTTTTTATAGGCTTTGAGTTGCCATTTAATGAGCTGATACTTTTTTCGACTTTTACTATTTTCATGAATTCTTAGAGTACCTAAAACTTTCTGATTTCCAACCGCGTGGGTTCCATTTTTTAATAGCTCTAAGAAGAAGACTAAATCCTCGCATTTCGTCATATCAGTTAAAAACCTTAATGATTTATAAGGTTCAAACTTATAGAAAGTGCCGAGGGGTGCCATAGGATTTCCCTTAGGCAACATATCGAAAGTAATGTCCTTAGGAACAATAAAATCAGTGGTTGAGTTAGGAGCTTTTCTTCGATAACTTGCCACAACTACTTTAGCATTGTTGTCTTGAATACACTTAAGTTGTTCTTCTAAATAATTACTATCATATTGATCGTCAGAATCAAGGAAGGCAATATATTCACCTCTAGCTAAATCTAAGCCCCTATTCCTTGCTCCCGCTGTACCGCCATTCTTTTCCAATTGGACAGCTTTAATCCGTGGATCTTTTTTGGCATATTGTTTAGCAATATCAAAGGAATCATCAGTAGAACAATCATCAACAATGATCATTTCCCAGTTTTTATAAGTTTGCCTGAGAACACTATTAACAGCATCACCTAAAAACTTACCGTAATTATAAAGAGGGGTGATGATGGTAACTAAAGGCTCCTTATTCATGTTCTACCTCTATAGCGTAGGTATCAGGTCTATCAGGATCAAACACTTCACTCGCCCAAATCACAATAATTGCATCATCCTTCCCCACATTCTTTATCGCATGGGCATAACCAACTGGAATATCGATGACTCTTAAATGATTGCCATCAACTTTATAAGTAACAATCTTATCTTCATCAATATTTCTAAAACTGATTTCACATTCCCCTTTTACCACTAAGAACTTCTCATTTTTTGTGTGGTGATAATGATCCCCTCTCGTCATTTTTGGATGACAAGTAACTATAGAAATTTGTCCGTCTTCAAAGGACTTTATAAATTCTGTAAAACTTCCTTTATCATTAATCTTTGAGGATAAATAATACCCAAAATCATCTTCAGGTAAATAACTTAAATAAGTCGCGTAAAGTTTCGCCTTCAATGGACTGTTATTGATGGGCGAAAATAGAGATTCTCTGTCAGCTTTAAAACTATTAATAATCTCATAAACATCATTCAAAGAAACATCATAAGTAGGTGAAATTGAGAGGATACTATCAGATGGTTTTACATCATTTTGAATAACCTTCATAAACTCATTCATGATGTCATCAATATATAAGAGTTTTAGCGTTGGATTATCCTTGTTTATCGTGCAAGGGATATTGCGGCTAATGTTATAGCACCAGGTCGCAATCACCGAGTTATAATATGGCCTGCACCATTTACCAAAACAGTTAGATAAACGATAAACATAAACCGGGTAATCATATTCCTTAGAAAATTTAAAAATAGCATCCTCAGCTTCTTTTTTCGTATCCCCATAAAGGGTTCCATTCCCAGCTTGAATGCTGGAAGTAAAAACTAAAGGCGGCTTCTTAGATAAGTCTTTTAAGAGGGTAAGGAGGTGCTCAGTAAAATCAAAGTTAACCTTTTGAAATTCACCACTATCAGTGGGTCTCATGACTCCAACAAAGTTAAAAATAATATCGGCTTGTTTTAAAAGAGCAGGGAGTTCTTCAATCTTATTTTCTTTGTTATAAGTCAAAACATCATAATGACGTTCTTTGAGCCAATAGGTTAGGTTTTTCCCTATAAAACCTGTTGAACCTAAAATCAAAACTTTCATACCTTAACTCCTTTCTCTTTTTCATAAATATCTAACAATATCTTAGCGGTTTCTTCACTCTTAAACTGTGGATGATTATCGTAATATCCCCTATTTTCTTCGCCTATTTTTTCTAATTTTTCGTTTTTTAAATCTCGAACTTTAAGTAGAGCTTCTTTAAAAGATGGGATAGATGAATCATTAAAGATAATGTTATGCCCAGCTTCTTTTAAGAGAGTAGAACCCGCTCCAGACATTAAGGCGAGGATGGGACGACCATACATTAAACTTTCGATCACTTTTTGAGGGATATAGTACTTCGTGCTGTCATTCGCTTCTAAGAGGTTAAGAATAACATCTGCATCCTTATAAAACGGTCTCGTATCATTCGCAGTAACCCGTCCCACCACCTTCACAATGCCTTCTAATTTCTTCTCTTTGATGATGTTCTTTAGTTTATCGTTTAAACCCCCACCGACGATGGTTAAGGTGAAATCATCTTTATAGTCGCTTAAAGCTAAAAGTAACTTATCTAAACAGTTATGGGGATGGATAGAACCGCAATATAAGAGATTAGTCTTACCATTAGACCTATATTGTTTCTTAATCTCACTTAATTCTGGTCTCGAGATCAGAGTGGGTTGATAGACCGTATACACCGGTTTATCTAAACCTAAGTAGTCATTAAAGTATTCTTTCCCTAGGGGGGAAGAAAAAGTAATAACATCCGTCTTTTGATAATAAGAAATAGAAATCTTTTTCAGTAACTTATAGAAGAAAGAATTCTTCTTAAAGTAACCACTAATGACAAAACTTTCCGGGAAAAGATCAACTGCGAAATGGAGATGAAATATCTTATGCTTTTTACAGAACTTATTAACCCCGCTCAAGATAAAGATTGGAGATATGACGTGTGATATAACCAGGTCATAATCAGTGGGTAAGTGTTTAAAAGCTTTCCTGCTTTGTCTCCAAGTAGAAATATAGTTTAAAACTAAAGAAACAATCCCTTTCTTCCGGATTCTTTCTTTGTACCTTATCACTTTAACCCCATTGATGGTTTCTTCTTTTTTAAAGGGATAATCATGGTAGAACGAATAGTCCCCGTAGTTCGCTCTACCGGTTAACACTGTTACCTCGTGACCCATATTAAAGAGGGAGAACGCGACATTATTGATCGCGAACGGCTCAGGATAAAAACGGGGGGTAACAATGAGGATTTTCATCTTTGATTAGTTATTTAAATAAATCGAGTTTTAAAAGGAGCTTCTTCATCCCTTCCACATCTAATCTTTCGGTATTGTGAGATGTATAGGATGTGAATTCCGGTAAGTTAGCGTTCCCTTTTTCCACATACTTATCGTAGTTTAAGTCTCTATTATCAGCGGTTATTCTATAGAACCCGCCTTCATCGATAGCGCGGCCCATTTCTTCTTCCGTCACTAAGGTTTCAAAGAGTTTCTCTCCGTGCCGGGTTCCAATATATTCCACCCCGACTTTCGCTTTCGTTAAATCGAGAACGGCTTCCGCTAAAGTTTCAATAGTGGCGGCCGGTGCTTTTTGCACAAATAAATCACCCTGCGATGCATGTTGGAACGCATAGAGAACTAAATCCACCGCATCATCTAAGGTCATCATAAATCTTGTCATCTTGGGATTAGTGATGGTAATCGGTCTATTTTCTTTAATCTGTTCTAAGAAGAGCGGAATAACGCTTCCTCTAGAAGCCATAACATTGCCGTACCTGGTTAAACAGAGAACCGTATCCCCTTCTAAGAGCTGTCGGCTTCTCGCAATGACGTTCTTTTCCATCAAAGCTTTACTCATCCCCATCGCGTTCACCGGATATGCCGCTTTATCCGTCGAAAGGAACACCGCTTTCTTAACATGATTTTCTAAACAAGCGGTGATGACGTTATCGCTTCCTAAGATATTGGTCTTAACGGCTTCTAAAGGATAAAACTCACAGGATGGAACTTGTTTTAAGGCTGCCGCACTGAAAACATAATCAACCCCTCTAAAAGCGCCTCTAATCGAGTTATAGTCCCTGACGTCCCCGATATAGAACTTTAATTTATCGGACCGATATTCTTTCCGCATATCGTCCTGTTTCTTTTCATCGCGGCTTACTATCCTAATCTCTTTAATCCCGGTTTTTAAAAACCGATCCACTACTGCATGACCAAAACTCCCTGTTCCCCCGGTCACTAATAAGATTTTTCCATCGAAGATTTTTTCGTTCATTGTTGCTACTCCTTCTTAAGCCACACTTTCTTATTGACTATCGGTATATATTTTTCAATTATTTCGCAGACCTTTTGGCTCACATCCGTCACCTCATATTCGGGTACTTTTGGATGTTTATCCTGATGTAAGAAGAAGGCCCTCTTACAACTATCCATGATACCATTTTTACTCCGTCCACTGATGGTGATGACGTGGTTGACTACCCCTTCTTGCCGTTCGGTCGATGTTCTTACTAACACAGATGGGACATTTAAGATGCTACTTTCTTCGGTGATGGTCCCACTATCGGAGAGGATTAAGAAGGCTTCTTTCTCGAGCTTCCCATAATCCAAGAACCCAAAGGGTTTATGAATCTTGATATAGGGTGAGAACTTAAATTTCGCATCTTCTAATCTCTTCTTACTTCTTGGGTGACAAGAGAAGATGACAGGTAACTTATAGTAATCGGCGACATAATTTAGAGAAGTAAAGACTTCTAAAAGGTTATCCAGGTTATCAACGTTCTCTTCCCTGTGGATACTCATGACAATGTACTTATGAGGTTCTAAATGGAGTTCATCAAGAACCTTAGAATTATCGATTTCTTTTTGATGGGCTAAAAGCACTTCTTTAATGGGACTGCCAGTGATAAACAAGGTATCTAAGGATAAACCTTCATGAATAAGGTTAAAGCAGGCCATATGGCTATACGGCATATTGATGTCACTCGTGTGATCCACAATTTTCCTATTCGTCATCTCTGGCACATTCTGATCCCAGCACCGGTTACCCGCTTCCATGTGAAAGATAGGAATCTTATGCCTTTTTGCAGATATCACGCTTAAACAACTATTCGTATCCCCAAGGACTAATACCGCATCAGGTTTAACTTCGTTCATCAATGAGTAACTTTTACTGATGATGTTCCCCATCGTTTCTCCAAGATTATTTCCCACCACATTTAAGAAATAATCGGGTTTTCTTAAAGATAAATCCTTAAAGAAAATCTCATTGAGTTCATAGTCATAGTTTTGACCGGTATGAACAATTATTTGATCAAACTTCTTATCGATGGCCTTGATGGTTTCGCTAAGTCTGATGATTTCAGGACGCGTCCCCATGATGGTCATAATCTTATATTTTCTAGGCATCGATTTTCTCCCAAAGATAAGTAAAGAAAGGGACTAAACCGGAAAGAAGGATTCCGATTAAACCCACTAAGTAAGAAATATACGAAACGTCTTGACCAGAAATCAAGATATTAAATTTCCCTAAAAGAATAAAGACTAAGAAGCCAACGGCTTCGATGATTATCGTGAATAATGATATGAGTGATATCGCGGATAATTTATCCGTCTTACTCTTAAACTTTGTCACCATTTCTTTATAGAGAGTGTAATTAACGTAGATGATCATAAAGACGGCGAGAATGGGGGTGAGAATTGCAATGACACTGGCTAAAACTTGGTTCGTTAAGAAGAAATAAAAGGAAAGAGGTAATAAGAAACTTAAGAGTAAACAGAAGAACCCTAAGAAACTTAAGTTAAAGCTATTATCTTTAAAGACAGTCTTAACGACTTGGTGTTTCTTAATAACGATCTTTGTCTTTTTAACTTTCCTCGTAACTTTAACTTCCTTTAAAAAGACTGGGCAGATAAAGTCTTGGAAATACTTAAAGAACAAGAATTCATTACCCTTATTTTCTTTGTCATTTAAATCGATGAAGAGGTAACTAGGTTTCACTTTTAAGAGTTCTTCTTTTAAGAGAATCAACTTATCTTCTTTCTCTCTTTCATCATTGATGGTTACTTCTTTTAATTTCTTAAGGTTAGAAGTAAAGTTCTCTAAGGTTTCTTTATCTAAAGGGTGCAAGAAAAACGCGGTAAAGCTTCCTAATTTCTCCCCTTCAATCTTTAAGATATAGGTCGATACTTTATCGAGCGACGAAAAGTCTAAAGTTAAATCATCAGTGATGATCTTTCCTTTAAAAATATTGATGGAGGTGAGGTTAAGCACATCTAAAGTAGGATCTTCACTTTCTAAGTGGTTAATCCCGTTTTTAAAATAGCCGGAATAGTGATGGATGTTATCTTCACTATTCACCTTGTATTGAAGATTAGAAAAGCTAAGCATGTTTAATGTTCTTCACCCGCGTCAAGTAACGGAGTTCGATCTTGCTATCCCACTTCACCATCATCATGTAGAAACGTTCTTCTAAGACGTTCCAGGTCATCGATGTTCCATCGAACTTCGTGAAGAAGAAATGCAAGATGATGTTCAAGAAGATAACACTGAAGACGATAGCGAGGACCGCGAAAATATTATAGACCGGGTAATAGTGATAGACGATGAACCAGCCCATCACGATTAAGAAGTTAGGAACGACATGTCTTAAAAGATATAAGAAAGATGTTTTTAAAGTACTGCTTAACCTCATCAGTAACGCGTTGATACTGATTAAAACAAAGATTTCCACCGTAATGATGATTGACCAGCTTTCAACGTCGAAGATAAAGGGAGAAGCTAAGCCGAAGATCATAAAGGCCGCTACTAAAAGAGCGATCACGAAGGTTAAGAACTTAAAGCCCCGGTAATAAGCTTCCACGACAAAGCTAAAGAGGATGGGGGTTAAGAAGCCAACCACGAACATACAACTTAAAGCGTAAGGCCCTAACATCATCGGGAGATTAGCCCACCCGCTCATTAAGGGGATTAAGGCTAATAAGGATGTAAAGAGAGGAACCATCACTAAACTGACCTTTGGAAGAATCCGACTTCGCTTATGATGGGCTAAGTCGAACTCAAAGGAAGAGGCTACGCCTTTTTCTTCTAAGATTCTTTCTTCAACTCGCCGTTTTTCTTGTCTTTCCACTTGAAGCGGTAAATAAGTGAAGCAAAGAAGGATGATAAAGCTGGTGGAAGGATAAGTGAGAGTTTCGTTTTCAAAGAAAGAACGGATGAAGAAGATGATAAACATCAGTAAGGCCGGGAAGGCTAAGGGATGCTTTTCATTTAAGGCTCTCGCGATAGTTCTAAAGACAATGATGATGAGGATAATGGAAATAACGAGGTCAACTAAACCGCCTCTCGCCCAAGAAGCCACCCAAGTGGAATCCATGGGAGGAACATCAGTGACGCTACCGTTCATCACGAACCCTAAAACATTTTGCCAGGTCGCTAAACCTAAGCCCATCATCAAGGTTAAAGGTGAACTCTTTACCGCGTCAAATGCCCCACCCCAGAGGCTAAACCGCGCGTCGAACGCTCCACCGGGATTATTTCCAATTTCTTGGAACGCTCGGTTAATTAAAGCATAGACCGCGTTTAACCCTTCGATATCTTTATAAAGGCTGAAACAAGCAAAGAAGACAATCACCCCAAGCCCGACAAGTAAGAACAAGAACGAACGGAACTTATGGCCTTTAAAACAGTGGAAGACTTGGTAGAAGAAATAAAGGATGGTGAATAAGACGGAAAGGATAATCATTCCACGCGAAAGAACAAAGAATTCGGAGATTTGGAAGACTAAGACAAAAAGCCATAAATACCAGGCCGGTTTCTTAACTTCTAAGAACATACAAGCTGCGATCCCAAACCACAGCATAAAAGCGTATATATTCGAGTTCCCCGTATAAGATTGAATCGGAGTATAAGCTTTCCCGTTCACCATATCTAAAAGAGCGAGATAAGAATCCATCTCAGTCGCTAAAGAATAGATGACCGCGATTGAGCAGATGAGGATTGTTGCCCAAGCCACAAGCCTAAAGAACGAAGCTTTATAGAACATCTTCGGCACATAGACAAAGAGTTCATATAAACCAAAGGTGATGATCAGGGCCATAAAGGTTCCCTGCAGTTTATCCGCTAGAGCGATTTTATAAACGACCCCATTGAAGGTAAATTCACTAAATAACCACGGCAGTATCGCCGTTGAAAGAAGCAAGATTAAAAAGAGAATAAAGAAGCCAGGATGAATCTTTATCTTGAAGGCTTTTCTCCCTAATATCCAAACGGCAAGTTCAATTAAAAACACCACCGTAAAAGCGTAATAAAACTCTGGCCATGTAAAGGCCCTAGTGGGATCTGTGGCATCAAATATAATGACGTTACTGCAGCAATAGATTAGGCTCCCAAACAAGGAGAGAAGCAAAAGGAAAGAGAAGAGATAAGCGTAATGGAATTTACCCTTAGCTACAAGCCTCATCTAACCTCTCCTAAAAATCGATTGATTAATTGTAACCCTTTTTAAGGGTTAATCGTTACAGTTTTTAGCGAGGATATTTAAAACAGATAAAAATATATAATTTTTGCAGAGATTTTGCGATTTATTTTTGTAAAAAGCGGAGGATTTCTTCATAAACATCCTGCTTTTCTTTTTCGTTGAGGATCTCGTGACGTAAATTGGGGTAAATAACCAGTGTTACATCGTTTACCCCATACTTTTTGTACATTTTGTCGAGTTTAATCAGTCCTTTTCCGTTATGACCGACCGGGTCGCATTCCCCACCGATGATTAAAACTTGGAGAGATTTTGAAAGGTTTTTAAGATATTTTTTCTTCCAAACCTTCTTTAGACCTCTTAAGAATTCCTTAAAGAACCCGTGAGTTGGGGTGGCACCGCAGTAGGGGTCATTATCATAGATGATGACGTTATCTT
>UQOB01000042.1 GCA_900542595.1 uncultured Mollicutes bacterium
AGTTCTTCGCTCAAGTCTCCCACTACTTTTTTCTCCATATCTTGTCTCCTATATCTATATATTATCTATATATTTTTACTAAAGAAAATCATATGCTCTTTACGAAGTAATTCAAGTTAAACACCATCTCATAACACTTGACGAACGACACACTCTCATTTAGATTAAGGCGGATTTGGAGGTAACTTATGAACCAAAATCTCGAACGTTTCATCCGTTATGTCAAGATCGACACTCAGAGCGATGAGAATTCCTTAACCACACCGAGCACGGAAAAACAATATAACTTACTCAATTTATTAAAAGGGGAATTAAAAGCCTTAGATATCGATAGTGAAATCGATGAACATGGGCGTCTCTATGCAAAAGTTAAGGGGGAAGAAGGTTACCCGACGATTGGGTTGAATAGCCATGTCGATACCGCTAGCGAATTGACAGGGAAAAACGTCAAACCCCAAATCATTGAAAACTATGATGGGGGAACCATCAAACTCAATGATGAATATTCGATGTCCCCTGACCAATTCCCTATCTTAAAAGACCATATCGGGGATACTTTAGTCGTCACCAGCGGTGACACTCTTTTAGGGGGCGACGATAAAGCCGGGCTCGCTATCATCATGAGCGTCCTCGCTTACTTCCATGATCACCCAGAAATCAAGCACTGCCCGATCGCTATCCTTTTCACGCCGGACGAAGAAATCGGCCGGGGAGCGGAATACTTCGATAAAGATAAATTCGGAGCGGATTTTGCCTATACAATCGATGGTGATCATCCGGAAAATATCGATTTTGAAAACTTTAACGCTGCTCACGCGAAAGTGGAAATTAAAGGCATCAGCATCCACCCCGGGGAAGCAAAAGGTAAACTCGTCAATGCTATAACAGTTGCCGAAGAATTCGACCGCGCTTTAGGAAGTGACAAGAGACCCGAAATGACCGAAGGTTATGAAGGTTTCTATCACTTAAATAACATTCAAGGGACCTCCGAAAGCGTCACCCTCCACTACATCATTCGAAACCACGATAAATTAGTCTTAGAAGAAATGACCGACCAGATGAAGGAAGATCAAAAGACCCTCTTAGAAAAATATCCGGGTATCAAGATCAATCTCGATATCGGTTATGACTACCAAAATATGCGTTTGGTCTTAGATAAGGACCCGAGAGCGATTGAACACGCGAGAAAAACCTATAAGAAAATGGGTGTCATCCCAGTCAGTAATCCAATCAGAGGCGGGACCGATGGGGCGACTTTCAGTTTCTTAGGTTGCCCCTGCCCGAACTTAGGAACGGGAAGTTATAACCATCACGGACGTTATGAGTTCTTATCGGTGAAAGATTTCGATTTGATGATCAAGCTTGTCACCGCTTTATTAGAAGTTAAATAAACCGGCAAAACCCCCATTAAATTTTTAAAAATGAAATTTTCATTTACTTTTTCTTATAACCTTTATTAAATAAGGATGGAGGAAATAATATGAAATTTCTCAAGAAAATTATTTTCGGTTCCTTGATTATCGCTATTGGGGTCATCAGCATCCTTTTGATGTACGGGAACTTCTTAACCATAAGCACCTGGCTTATCAAACCGACCGCTGGTCTTTTAGGTGTGCTCCCGGCCGCCAACGGGGAAATCGTCATCGATCAAGGGGGGATGGTCATTAAAGATAGCCAAACCTTCTTTGATATCCTAAACCAAGATACCATGGGTTATATCGAATATTTCGGGAAAGATAACTTCATGGGCATGCAAGGTTTAACCTCAATTTGGACGATGATTACCATCATTATCGGTTGTCTTACCATCTTAGCCGGCGTCATGTATTTCCTCTTCGGCGGGGTAAAGTTCATCAGTTCGATTGGCGCAGCGACATTAAAGTTGAACGCCTTCACTTGGTTCGTCCAAGGGGCTTTCGCGGTCGCCACTGCTTTAACCCGGTGGGGACAATATGATTTCACTGACCGCTACACAACGATATCTTACGGCGGCATCACTTTCCTTGTTTTAGCTGTTATCCTTGCAATTCTCAGTTTAATTTTTAGAAAAGCGATTAAAAACGTCGGCAAAAAACGGGGAGTTGTCCGTTAATTAATTTATAAACCACCTCTCTTTTAACTTTTTCCTGGGGTGGTTTTTCTTTTCAAAGTTAAAACATGCTATAATGAGTTATCAATTGGAGGTCCGTTATGGATAAATTCTCGAAACGGTTAGTCGTCAGTGTTTTCGGCGTAACCCTGGTTATTCTCACCTTTTTAATGTTCCTAGGAGAAATCTTTAACCTTAGTATTGGAGTGCCTGATCCATCCATTATTAACTACTACACAGCTTTAAGTAACATCTCCGGTCTCGGATTCTTCGGGGTATCGGCATCCCTTGGGATGATAGGCTTTACAGGACTCTTCGTCCTCTTACTCCTTATCTATATTTGTTTGGCTCTGGTAGCTTACATCATGTATGCCTTATTTAATATTAAGGTTATCAATAAACTCATCCCCTCCTCCTTCTTAGTAATTGGGATCGGGCATTTCGTTGTTGGCGTCTTGTCCCTCATTGTTCCCATTCTTCTTCAAAACGCCACAAGTGGGGCAGGAGTTGGACTTTTCTCGATTGGAAGCATCTTCTTCTTAATCACCGGGATTTTAATCGTCTTGATTTGGTACTTCATGCGGAAATACATCGATCTGAGCGTGAAGGAAGGTTCCCTCCTTTTAAGCCTCAAAAACCATAAACCTCTCATCGTGATCGGTGAAAAAGAAAACGTTCATAAGGAAACCGATAAAGAAAACGAAGAAGAAATCAAAGTCGTTAAAGAAACAAAACTAAATGACGATGAAATCGAATAAGAAGTGACGGAAGAAGTCGTCGACGAATTAGTTATCAAAGAATAGTTGTTTAATTTTCCTTTCTTTGGAAAAGCCACCGCTTGAACCTCCTTAGCTGGTGGCTTTTCTTTATGTCCCTCTCAATTTTTCAGTATAATCTATTGTAAAGAAATGAAAGACCACCATTATTTAATTGAAATTAAGCACTTATATAAGTCTTACCCGGAAGGAAAAGGGCGTTTAGAAATCTTAAATAATTTAAACCTTTCTTTTACTTCCCATGGTTTATGTTCTCTCCTTGGTAACTCCGGCAGCGGCAAAACAACTTTACTGAACGTTTTGTCCACGCTCGACAGCGATTTTCAAGGTGAGTATCTATATAAAGGATGTGACGTAACAAAATTTACTTCTAAAGAAAAAGATAATTTTCGAAATAAAGAAATCGGTTTTATCTTTCAAGAAAGCCATCTTTTAGAAGAATTTACGATCGAAGAAAATATCCTCCTTGTCGCTAGAAATAACGATCAAACCCAACTTAAAGAAAAAGTAAAAAGCTTATTAGAACAAGTCCATCTTACCGGTATCGAAAAGAAAAAAGCCAAAGATTTATCGGGTGGAGAAAAACAAAGAATTAGTATCGTAAGAGCTTTAATCAATGACCCGGAAGTCCTTATCGCGGATGAACCGACTGGTTCCTTGGATAACGAAAACGGGAAAGAAGTGATGGAGATTCTTAAAAATATCTCCCAAACGAAGCTGGTGATTGTCGTCACCCATAACCAAGATTTAGCGGAAAGTTATTCTGACCGCATCTTAAAGATTAAAGATGGGAAGATCCATGAAGAATTTAATCATTTAAAAGAAGAAAAGACTGATGACAACGAAAGAAAAGAAGATGATAAGACCTTCTTTTTCTCTTTAAAAAAGCTCCTTCATCTTTCCACTTCTTTCCTCTCTTCGAAAAAAGCGAAGACCGCTTTAGTCAGCTCCGGTAGCGCTATATCAATCCTCGGTCTCGGTTTAGTTTTATCAGCTTCTTTCGGTTTTAAAGGTTATAGGCATAGCCTCGAAGGCAAGATTCTCAGCCAAATCCCTTTAACGATTGAAAAGGTCGCGATGCAGAACTTCCAACTCAATTTCTTCTTCAATAGTAACTACGTGCAAGATGATGATAAATTGACAGTCTCTACATCAATCAATGACTTCTACCACTTAAACACCATCAATGAAGAATTCACTAATTTCATCAATAACATGGATAGCTCGCTATTTAAAGAGAAACAAGTGACGCAATCTTTTGATTTTAGGCTTTTAACCACCAATAGTTCCGGAATGGTGGTGACTTATACCCAGTCCCCTGCTACCTATTTAAACACGATATTCTCAGAAAATACCTATTTAAAACAAATGGTAGGGAATAAGGAATATACCTTAGAAAGCTATGACCTTATTGCGGGCTCTTACCCCACAAAAAGCACGGACCTCGTCCTCGTTTTAGCGGAAGATAACGCGGTGAGCAGTGAACTTTTGACTTCTTTAGGCTTGGATGCTTTCACGGAAGATGGTAACGCAACTTATCTCGATTACGAAGAAGTCCTCAATAAACGGTGGTCCTTAGTTAAAAATGACGATTATTACGTCGATATCACCGACTATAAACACCCGATCGAAGAAAGCGCGATCTATCTGAAACGTGACTATGATTTAAGGAGAGATAACCTCTCTTTATTAGATATCGAAAGCCTCGATTTCAATATCGATAAAACGATGAGAGAAGGCTTTGAAAAGTTCTTGCCTTATGTCGATATCCCCCGCGGGGTAACCATAAACCTCGATGAAGTCGATTTTAATAATGAAGATGAAGTCCGGCATCTATTTTTATCACTTTTTCAGACGAGAGAACACCAAGTTTACCGGACCATCAACGATGAAGAAAAGAAAGAATATCTTGCTAGCAATAAAGGCCAAAAAGTCAGAATATCCGGAATTTTAAAAGTTAAAAAAGATGCTTTCCTTCCTCAACTTCCAGGGGGCATCTATTACCTACCATCTTTCTTAAGCTTAGTAAAAGATGAAAACTCCCCTACACCTATTGATATAAATAAAAACGGGATTATTGACCCAGAGGAAGATAAGAGATCCAACATCAGTAAGAGCTATGAAAATAACCTCTTCTTAACCTATGACGGAAATATCCACCTGCACACCAGGACCATCTTAAATGAATCAATCTATGATGACGATATTCAGACTTATTTAAATAATCGGCAAGCCTTCGGGGTGGAAACGGGAATTACTGGTTTCTATCTCTATCCCAAGGATTTTGCAAGCAAAGAACAAATTCTTAATTTGATTGATCAATATAACCTTGAACACCAAACGGATATCTTGCCCACCGATTTGACTGAGACTATTTTCTCGAATGTGGAGATGCTCCTCGACATCATCATGCCGGTTTTAATTGTTTTAAGTTCCGTATCAATCGTGGTCGCGATGATTTTAACTTCTTCAATCCTTTATTCGAATGTCCTCGAAAGAACGAAAGAAATCGGGCTTTTCAGGGCCCTAGGAGCGAGTAAAAAGGATGTCGGACGGGTCTTCCGCTCAATGAGCCTCTTTATCGGGCTTTTCTCAGGACTTATCGGGATTGGTTTAACTTATATCGGGGAAATAGTCATCAACGCGGTGTTAAGCTCATTAATGCCTAATTACCAGATATCATCCTTGTTCTCACTTCCTGTTTGGCTGGCTTTTGTCCTCCTCGCTTTCGCGTTAATCCTTTCTTACCTTGCCTCTTTAATCCCCTCTTATATCGCTTCTAAAAAAGACCCGATCGTCGCTTTAAAAGAAGAATAGTTTTCTTTTGTAGCCTTTAAATTTAAAAATTGTTAAGAATTAGAATGCTAAGTTAAAAACCATATGTTAAAGTCAATTATGGTTTTTCACATACATAACGTAGTGAAGCGCAAAGGAGGACCTATATGAAAAAGAAAGTTTTAGCTGTTCTGTCCTTAGCCTTAGTTTCCATGAGTTTAACCTCATGCGATTTAACTGCGCAGATGAAACAGAGTTCAAAACCGAATTTTTCAAACTTCTGCATTTATTTAAGGCAAAGAGCACTCTATCGGATTATTTTGACCTTAACAGACGTTACTTCAAAACGACCGATACCGTATTGTTCCAAGACGGTAAAGTCAAGTTTGATATAATCCCGAATTGTTTCTTCAAAATTGCCGAAGAAAGCCTTACAGCTTTAGCATATACTTCAGATGACAATCTGATGAAAAACACCTCGTTGGAATCGATTGTCGGGACGAAGATAACCGAAAATCAGATATTTGCCAAGGTTGAAGAAATATATGGTGTTCAAGTTCGTAATTTGTATGACGTACAGGCTTTTGTCGATAGAGAACGCTATGAACGATTCAATGCGATGATTGACCGTAAATTCACGGACGAAAATATTATCTCCCTCATGTCCGCATTTGAAAATAGGCGTGATAGCGATATTCAGGCTATGGTAACGAACAACGCGGATGTCCCTACTATTTTTGAATACGTGCTGGCTATCGCTTGGTATAAGATTTCCGGAAGGCAAGGCAGAATTCTTGACTATATGAACTTATCGCTTGATGCGGATCTGCTGCCTGTAACCCATGCCGCGGGCGGACATGAAGACATTACCTATAAATACGAAGCGACGGAAGACTATCCTGCACATACCCTTCTTCTGGAAGCAACACTTGCAAGCAGTACAAATCAACGCCGTATGGAGATGGAGCCCGTTTCGAGACATTTAGGAGACTACCTCTTATCCCACGCCGACGAGCAGGCATATTGCCTATTCGCAACGACGTATCTTCACGTTAATGTGGTTTCTGATTTCAGAATGAGGAAGAATAATCCCTATTACTCAACCGATGGCACACGTTTCGTTGAAGGTATGAAAATTATACCTTTGCAGACAAGCGAGATAAAAACCATAATCGAGAAGGGATTGACCTATAAAAATATTTTCTTGCTCTTTGGAGATGCGTTTTTATCAGCTACTGCTCCTAACGAGTGGTATAGAAAAGAGATTGTAGAAAGATTATAAGTGAGCATAATTCATATGATAAGCAAAATACATATTCAAAATACAGCAACCATTAAAGATGCGGAAATTGAGCCGTTACAGATCAATTATTTTTTTGGCGGAAACGGATCAGGGAAAACTTCCATTTCACGTTTTTTAGATGATTCTGAGAATTATAATAACGGCACGATTGTAAAAGATTCGGCTTCAGAAGTTTTGGTTTACAATCGTGACTTCATAGATAAAAATTTCCAAGATAAAAATGCGATTCAAGGGATTTTTACTATTGGCGAATCGGCAGTAGAAACGCTCAATCAAATTAAAGAAAAAGAAGAGGAAAAAGCAAAGTTACAAACAGAACTTGGTACACGATTACGATCAATTGAAAAGTTACAGAGCGAAATAAATACTCTGGAAGAAGATTTTGAAACAAACTGTTGGGCGGTTCAACAAAAAATAGGAGAACAATTTTCGCATGCGTTAGTGGGGTTTAGAAGCAAAAAGAAACTTTTTTCTGATAAATGTTTTAATTCTTATTCACCTACTGAGTCACAACTTACAATTGAGGAGCTCATCAAAACATACCAGCACATTTTTCAAAAAGATATAAAAGAATATTCTTTGTTAAGTCCGTTTTTATTTTCCGTTCGCAATGGAGAAGAAATCATAGATATAGAAACTATAGAAACCGCAGGTGTATTCTCACAAAAACTAGTAAAAGCTAATGAATCAAACTTCTCCAAGCTTATTGAGAGGCTTAGCAATGTAGATTGGGTTAGCCAGGGAATGCACTACCTTAAAGATGAGAACCTATGTCCTTTTTGTCAACGGGAACTGACCGAGGATATTTTATCTGAGTTGAATCTGTTATTTGACGAAACATACAATCAATCAATTGCACAATTAAACAAATTATTGTTGTCGTACAATAAACTCATAAGCATATTGGAGGAGGCATTTCACACATCTATTACTTTCATTCAATCTATCCCCTTCTTGGATTCAGAGAAAATTGAAGATGTATATGCAAAGCTGATCGCTACTTTATAAGTTAATCAAAAGAAAATTGAAGAAAAACTTCTACATCCATCCATAGAAGTAATACTGAGCTCTACCAAATATTTAAGAGATGCTCTTCTAAAAGAGCAAGAAGAATTAAATGAACAAATTGCTAACAATAATAGGTTATTAAAGAATAGAAGGACTGCGCGGGAAGCGTTTATCAAGAACCTTTGGGATTATATAGCAAATAAAGAACTTCACTCAATCATTGAAAATTATGCTAAAACACTTAAAGGTAAAAATCGTGGAATGGCGAACTTACTCATGCAGAGGGATTCGTTTCAACAAATGGTTAAAGACTGCGAAGCATCAATACGTGATTTAAGATCAAAAGTCGCATGTATTGACAATGCGGTTGACGAGGTTAATAAAATATTGACTGGATTTGGGTTTAATGGGTTCAAAATCGAAAAAAAGGATGAAATGTTTTATAAACTGATTCGTCCTGATGGTAGTGAAGTAAAAGAAACTCTTAGTGAGGGAGAGCATCGGTTCATTACATTCTTATATTATTATCAGCTTGTAAAAGGAACTTTAAATCGTGATTCTGAGATAAAAGATAAGATTTTGGTAATCGACGACCCTATTTCAAGCCTTGATAGCAATATTTTATTTATTGTTAGCCATTTGGTTCGTGGTTTGATCAATGAGTGCTTGAAGGGAGGACGCATTAAGCAAATCTTTATTCTGACACACAATATATATTTTCATCAAGAGGTTGTGTTTCGTGGCAGTAGGTTTAATCCTTCACCAAATACAGAGAGATACTTCATCTTACGTAAAGTAAATGAAGAAACGAAAATTATACCTTTTGAAAAGAATCAGATTAATTCATCATATGAGCTCTTATGGAGAGAAATAAAAAGAGCAGATGCCGATGCGACATTCCTTTGTAACACAATGCGACGCATTTTAGAGCATTATTTTAGTATCATAGGTCGGAAAGATTGTAGCCAGATCATTGATGAGTTTGATGGACAAGACAAACTAATATGCAAGTCACTGTTAACATTTATAAATGAGGGGTCGCATATAATTAACGATGATTTCAATATGAGCGTGGATCCCGATATGGTTGACAAATATAAGGATATTTTCAAACTTATATTTCAAAAAGCAGGTCAAGAAAGCCATTACACAATGATGATGGAACATGAGGAATAGCTTATGAAAGCAGTCATTTACGCCCGGTATAGCTCGGACAACCAAAGAGAGGAGAGTATCGAAGGTCAGATCCGCGAGTGCATGGAATTTGCCGAGCGGAACGGCATTACCGTGTTCGGTACATATATAGACCGTGCGCTCTCCGCAAAGACGGACAACCGTCCCGAATTCCAGCGGATGATCAAAGACAGCTATCGCAAGCTGTTCGATACCGTGCTCGTCTGGAAGTTGGACAGGTTCGCCCGCAACCGCTACGACTCCGCCTACTATAAAAACATTCTCAAAAAGAACGGCGTAAAGGTCATATCGGCAAAGGAGAACATCTCAGACGGTCCCGAAGGCGTGCTGCTCGAATCGATGCTTGAGGGCTGGGCAGAATACTATTCGGTCGATCTCTCCGAAAAAATCGGGCGCGGCTTGACGGAAAACGCCTTAAAGGGCAAGATGAACGGCGGCGGCCTGACATTCGGTTATCACATGAAAGACCAACGCTTGGAAATCGACGAAACGACAGCTCCCGTCGTCGTGGAAATTTTCACTCGCTATGCCGACGGCGAAAGAATGACCGAAATTGCCAAAGACCTGACGCGGCGCGGCATTCGCACGACGCAGGGAAACAAGATCACGCTCAATGTCGTTCATTACCTTCTCAAAAACAGGCGATATATCGGAGAGTACAAATTCCGCGATATGATAATCCCCAATGCCATTCCGCCCATCGTGCCCGAAGAGCTGTTCAATCGCGTGCAGGAGATTATGGCGAGGAATCAAAAAGCCCCCGCCATGCGCAAGGCGGAGGATGACTATATCTTGACGACGCGATTGTTTTGCGGCAAATGCGGCACGTTCATGGTCGGAGAGAGCGGCAAGAGCCATACGGGAACCATTCATCGATATTATAAGTGCTCCCACGCCAAACGCAAGATGGGCTGCGACAAAAAGCCCGCAAAGAAAGATTGGATAGAAGACGCTGTCATTCATTACATCATGAAAATAGTGATGGATGACGAACTCATCGACCACATTGCCGATGCGATACTCAACATTCTAGCACAGGAGAACTCCAAGCTGCCGCAACTCAACGTGCGACTGAAAGAGATAGAGAGCGGCATACAGAATATGCTCAACGCTATACAGCAGGGCATACTTACTCCCTCCACCAAAGAGCGGCTTGAAGCATTAGAACAGGAAAAGGAAGAACTGAAAGTCGCCATTTACAGCGAGGAATTGCAAAAGCCGAAGATTACAAAGGAACACATTGCCTTTTGGATAAGCAAATTCCGCGATACCGATTTGACGGATGTTGCAAGCCGAAAGCGGCTTGTCGAGAGCTTTGTGAACGCCGTGTTCGTCTATGATGACAAGGTAGTGTTCACATTTAACTACAAAGACGGCTCAAAGACAGCCACAATAGACGAAATCACCGCCGAATTAGGTTCGGATTTGGACGGAACATCTCAATGTAATAACTGCATGGCATATCAAGCCAAATACAAGAGAAAAACAGCCACCGCCAAATAGTGATGCTCCCCACCCTGCACCTGACATTGTCATAAAACCGCCAACAAAGAAAATACCAATGCCAAGAAATATACCAACACCATAAAAAAGTCCAATTGCCATATCGTACTTATTAAATTGTCGTTTCTCCTTTTTTTCATATGTTTCCATCTTTGTTATTACCTCCTTCGCAAAATCGTCCATGTTGACTCCAAAAAGAAAGCAAATTTTTTTCAACATATTTAAATCGGGTTCATTAACATCTCTCTCCCAATTCGATAGTGCCTGCCGGGTAACATTCAATTCCCCGGCTAGTTCTTCCTGTGTCATTCCCAATTGTGTTCGCAGATGACGTATTTGCTTTCCTGTTGTAATATTCGTCTGTTCCTGGTTCAAAATAGTTTCTCCTCTCTGATACTGATTTTATCAATGATATTTCGCAATA
>UQOB01000043.1 GCA_900542595.1 uncultured Mollicutes bacterium
AAAAAAAAAATAACCCCGCCGGTCCATTCTTACAGGCTTCATAAATCGGGACGATATCGTTTTGATAGCCCTCTTCAAACAGCATATCCGCTTCATCGAGGACGAAATATTTAACGTTTTGGAGGGTGAAGATAGTTTTATTGATGAGAATATCTTTTAATCTCCCCGGAGTTCCAATCGCGATATGGGGCGGCAAATTCTTTCCTTCTAAGTTTTGTACAATATCGGTTTCGGAGGTATAGAGCCGGCTTTTAAGTTTCGGGAAGAACTTATTAAAAGCTTGAGCAAATTCATAAGTCTGCCGAGCGAGTTCTCTTGACGGACAAACGATAATCGCTTGGATTCTCGGCAACGATAAATCAATCTCATTCAAAATCGGAATGAGATAGGCATGAGTTTTCCCGCTGCCGGTCGGGCTTTTCGCGACGAGGCTTTCCCCTTTTAAAGCTGCAGGTATAACCCTGAGTTGTATCGGGGTGGCTTTTTCGTAGCCCAGCTTATTTAAGGCCGCGATAAGTTCTGGTTTGATAGCTAAACTCTTGAAATTCACGTTCCTATTATAAAGGAAAGAAGAAAAACAGACACCTAGGAGATACGCTTTGTATAATTAGCCTATGGAAATTATTCTCATTCCCCCGATCGGGTTCTGTAAAGGTGTCACGATAGCGGTCGAAAAAGCCGAACAACTCCCGCATCTTTACCCTAACCGCCCTTTATATCTTTTAGGGGAGATTGTTCATAATAGTTACGTCAATGAGAAATTTAAAGCCTTAGGTTTTCATATTCTTTCTTTAGATAATCCCTTAGAAGAGATTGAGCAATTACCGAAAGATGGGGTGTTGGTATTGTCCGCTCATGGGCACCCTGAAAGCTGGGAAAAGAAAGCGAAAGAACTGGGGCTCACGGTCATCGATTTAACTTGCCCCTTCGTCAACGATAACCAAACCACGGCGGTAACCCGCTTGAAAGATGGCTATAACGTTATCTATCTCGGGAAGAAAGGCCACTTAGAAGCTTTAAGTGTCCTCTCCATCAGTGACAAGATTCACCTCTTAGAAAACGATGGACCCATCCCTCTTAATTTAGGCGATAAAGTATCATTCTTATGCCAAACCACCTTATCGGAAGATGAAATCAATCATAATTTCTTAAGAACGAAAGAAGTTTATCCCCATCTTACCTTTGACCGGGGTCGTTGCTTCTGGACGAAAGCGAAACAAGATAGCTTAAAGAATCTAAAGCTTAATGAAGAAGAGGTCATTCTTTTGATCGGGAGTCAGAATAGCAATAACGCGAAAGAGTTATTTAGCTTAATTAAGAAAAATTATCCCCGTAATCAAAGCTACATGATTGATAATGAAAAGGAGCTCGAGGAGCTCCCATATAAAGATTGGCAGAAAGTGTATATCGCGACTAGCGCGAGCACCTGTAAAGACCAAGTCGACTTAATTATCAGCTTTCTTAAAGGTTAAAGCTTCGACTTCGTGATCGAAGGGGATAACGTTGAATGATTGGTCGATATTTAGTAGAATATTAGTCATTTTAGGAATGAATATTCTTTCGATTTCATGCGGTAAATCGAGGTAATTATACCCGTAACGGATGATATCGCGCCTCACGTGATGTGGGCAGTCGCCGGAGAGATAGATATCCGCGCCGTTTTCCTCAGCAACTTTCCAAAGTCCACTGCCAGCTCCCCCGATGATGCCAACTGTTTTAATTTCCTTTTTTCCGTAAGGTAAAAGGTGGCTATATGACGCGTGTAATCTTTTCATCACGTAGTTTGGAACATCATAAACACCCATCATTTCTTTTAAGCTTCCAATTCGCATGCCGGGGCAGGTCTCCACTACCTTAACGTCCACTAAACCGAGAGCCTCGCTTAAGGCGTCGTTCATCCCGTTTTTCGCATTATCAAAGTTCGTGTGGTAACTATAGACTGGGAAGCCTTGCTCAACCGTCTTGTTATAAAGTTCTTCTTTTAAGGGGTCGCTCTTAAAGACTTTCCCCTTCGTCCCAAAGATGAACGGGTGATGGGCGATGATTAAGTCGGGCTTTACTTCTAAAGCTTTCTTAAAGACTTCTTCATCATAATCTAAAGCTAAGAGAATCGTTTTAACATCCCCTTTAACTGTGATTGTTTGTTTCCCTACCCGGTCATACCATTCTTTTAATTTCTTCGGATATAACCGGCCGAGAATCTTAATTAACTTCGCTCCATCCATAAGTCTTTCCCTTCATATAGTTTTAATTCTTCTTTGATTTTCTTTATTTTATCCTGCGATAACTCTTTATTGCTCAATAAATACTCCAAAAGGTCTTTCTTCTTTTGGTAATGCTTGATAAACGCCTCATTCGGATGACTGAGATTTAAGGGGCCAAAGTATAGTTCTTCCTTGCTATACGTTTTATCCCCTCTTCCATAGAGCTCAATATCGTAATAGATATTGTCTTCAATTAGACAGGTATTCTTAATGACGATAAAACCTTTAGAAGATAAGTATTCCCTTACTTCGCCTTTCTTACTATGGGAGTCGATCAAAAGATATTTAGCGCTATTTAAGATATCTTCATGCTTTTTAAAGATCTTAATGATGGTATCCCCGCCCATCCCTAAAAGGCATAAGAGTTCGGTGTTAAGGGACACTTCATCTAAGCCATCCGATAAAGAAAGAACAACCTCATCTTTAAAGTCTTGTTCTTCGATATTCTTCTTTAAACGAGAAAAGGGCCCTTTTTTATTTTCGATGAGGATTCCCTTTTTCACTTTCTTTAAAGAAAAAAGAAGAGCCGCTAAATAGCCGTGGTCACTCCCGACATCGGAAAAAGTATCGACGTAAGGAGCAAGATTAGCTGCGGCTTTTAGCCGTTCACTCTTCATCATCTTTGGCATTTTCCTTCATCTTCATGAGAGCCCGTTCTTTGATTTGCCTTATTCTTTCCCGGCTGACCC
Organism: uncultured Mollicutes bacterium; assembly: GCA_900542595.1. Lineage (GTDB taxonomy): Bacteria > Bacillota_I > Bacilli_A > RFN20 > CAG-826 > UBA4951. Next base: position 2,954 of record UQOB01000043.1, read on the forward strand.
CATAAAGTTTACTGATATCTTGAAGCGACATCGCCTCACTTCCGGCTAAACCGAACGACTTGATGATGACGTCTTTTTCTCTCGGGCTTAAGAAGGAAAGATAGTTTTCCACTTCTTTCTTTTCGTCTTCCTGCGTCAAGCTTTGGTCTTCATCATCGTTACTCGCGACTAAGGAATAGAAATCATTCTCTTCCGGGTCTTGGCTATCGATTGGAGCATCTAAGGCGGCGGTTTCCCCGGTGGTTGAAAGGAATTTATTAACTTCGCTCGGGGACATATGGCAAGCTTTACTGATTTCTTCTAAGGTCGGTTCACGGTTCAGCTTTTGTTGAAGACTCGTCACTTGTGACATAATCTTGCTCTTTCGTTCACTGACATAAGCCGGAATTTTGAGGTTACTCTTCTGTTCACTGATGAACCGTTTGATAGCGGTCCTAATGCCAAGCGTCGCGTACGTACTGAGTTTCGTCCCTTTCTTATAATCATAGCCCTCAACCGCTTTTTGAAGCGCGACGTTCCCTTCTTGGATTAAATCAGCCAGCTGGAGGCCCGGCTGAAAATACCGGTGGGCGATCATCACCACTAACCGGAGATTGCTTTTAATCAAAAGATCTTTGGCTTTTTCGTCGCCTTTATCTTTCTTGATGGCAAGTTCCCTTTCTTCTTTCGCGGATAAAAGAGGGTATTTATTCATTTCTTTGTAATAAGAGGCTAAGGGATCACTATCTTTAAAGCGTTCCCCGTCTTCCGTTTCTTTTCCGATGAATTTATAGCCGCGTTCCCCTAAATCTTTGGTTACGAGCTCACTATCTTCATCGGATAAGTTGAAGAGGTCAAAGGCCTCGAGCAAATCATCAAAAAGAATCGTGCGACCGCTACTGGCCTTGTTTAAAAGGTAAGCGACCGCTTTATCATGGGAGGCGTTACTGTTTCCCTTAGTCATCATATTTTCTGGTATCTGGTCCGGTATTATAGACGGTTTCCCGGTAGTCGCCGAGCCGTTTGGCTCTTGTTGGGTGTCTTAACTTCCTAATGGCTTTCGCTTCAATTTGCCGAATTCTTTCCCGTGTGACCCCGAATTCCCGGCCGACTTCTTCGAGGGTTCTCGGTCTATTGTCATCGAGCCCGTACCGTAAGCGAAGAACTTTTTCTTCCCGGTCAGTTAAGTCTTTCATGATTTCATAGAGTTCATCTTTTAAAAGACTCTTCGTTGTATATTCTTCCGGCGACTGGGCATCCTTATCTTCGACGAAATCCCCTAAGTGGCTATCGTCTTCTTCCCCGATCGGGGTTTCTAAACTTACTGGTTCAAGAGCGATTCTTTGAATCCGGCGGATGTCTTCCGCGGTGAGGTCACTATTGATTTTCTTAGCGATTTCTTCCGCGGTTGGTTCTCTCCCTAATTCTTGGGTGAGTTGCCGAGCGTTCCTCGTAATCTTGTTGATGGTTTCGACCATATGGACCGGAATCCGGATGGTTCTGGCTTGGTCGGCAATGGCCCGGGTGATAGCTTGCCTGATCCACCAAGTAGCATAGGTCGAGAACTTAAAGCCTTTCGTATAGTCGAACTTCTCGACCGCTTTCATGAGACCCATATTCCCTTCCTGAATGAGGTCAAGAAAATGCATGCCTCTTCCAGAATAGTGTTTCGCGATGCTGATGACTAACCGTAAGTTAGCGTTGATCAGTTTATCTTTCGCTTGTTGGCTCCCGGCTAAGATGGCTTTCGCGAGTTCGGTTTCTTCTTTCGCGGTTAAAAGTTCCACCTTCCCGATTTCTTTTAAGTACATCTTGACGGAGTCGTTGACTTTCACCTCACCGCTTTGGAGGTTGGTGAATTCTTCTAAGTTATCGGGAACATCTTCTTTATGTTCATCGTCACTATCGAATTCATCTTCTAATTCTTCTTGTTGGGCTTTATTTAAATCTTCTTCCGTAAGCTCGATATCGTCTAAGTTTTGGTTATCCTTTTCGTTTTCGAGTTCCGCGGATCTGACTTCAATCCCCTTCTTTTGGAAGAATTCAATGAGTTCTTCCATCGTTTCATCTTCTAAAACGAGGTTACTCACCGCGTCCATCAAGTCTTCTTGATAGATAAAACCATCTTGTTGCCCTTTCTTTAAGAAGGTTTTCTTGACTTGATTTAAAATCTGAAGTCCTTGGTCTTCATCATCATCGACAAATTCTTCATCGAGATTCTCTTCCTCTTTGACTTCTTCTTCCTTCTTCTCAACTTTCTTTTTGCTCGCCATACTACTACCCTTTCTTTTTTATTGCCTTTCTTTTTTCGACGTACGCTTTTAAGACCGCGCCTTGGTCTTGACCTTTTTTAAGGTCTTCATCTCGCTTTCTTTTTTCTTCAATCTTCCTTTTCTCTTCTTTAATCACCTTCGCTAGGTTATTGAGCTCTTTATCGTTCTGCTCGGGGTATATCGACTCGTTATCGAGTTCGATCACTAAGTCTTGGATATCTTTCGCCGCATCGCCGGTGATGAGTGAGATATCGTTTAAGAGTAAGCTTAGGTCGATATCTTCTCCCGGACGTTTTGCGACGTATTCTTCGAGGTAACTCGCGATTTTCTGATATGCTTCATCATAGAAACACTGGATATTTTGTTCATAGAACTCAATCGCATGTGTATTTTTTATCATGTAATGAAGCAGTTGCTTTTCCGCATACTTCAGTTTGGTCGCTCGTTCGTCTTTATTAGTTTTACTCTTCACGAAGACGATTTCTTCGTCCTTTACCCCTTTCGGGGTTTCAAAGTGGACGTTTTTTGCCGCGTTCCTTAAGACTTCAACTTCATAGGAGGTAATCTTGCTTAACCTTACTAAGGCATTTTCTTTTTCTAAACCGTTTAGGGAAGCGATATAGGGAAGGAAGTGATTGACTAAGTTCTCTTTATCTTTTTCCGTCCAACTCTTATTGCTACTTTGGTAGTAATCAAGCTGGAAGGTGAAGCCATCGACTAGGTTATTGAGGAACTTACTGACCCCTTCTTTTCCCTCATCTTTTAAGATTTCATCGAGGTCCCGCGTCTCACTTGGATTGACCTTCACTAAGCGGAAGTTCAATCTCGCTTTCGTGAGCTGATTGATGATTTTCATCATCCCGGTGATTCCGGCTTGGTCGGGATCGAGGGATAACCTGATTTCCGTCTGTAAGAACCTTAAGAGTTTAATCTGGCTATCGGTGAGGTTCGTTCCCATTAAGGCGACCGAGGAGGTGAAACCGGCTTTATAGGCCGCAATCATGTCCATGAAGCCTTCAAAGATGTAAACGTAACCATCGCGCCTAGCCGTTTCCTTTATCTCGTTATAGTGATAAAGGTTCTCCCCTTTATGGAAGATGACAGTTTCCGGAGTATTGACGTACTTCGGGCTATCATCGTTCTTGGTTAGTTTTCTCGCGGAGAACCCCACGACATCCCCATCGGGATTAAGGATCGGGAAGATAACTCTCCCCGCATTCTTATCGGTATTGATGCCGCTAGAGTTACTCAAGATACCGACGCTATCTAAGGTGTGAAGGCTATGCCCTTTTTGCTTAAGGTAATCGATGGTTTTCGCTCCATCAGTCGGGCTATAACCAATTTTGAAATGTTCGATATCTTCAGGGGTTAAGCCCCTATTTAACAAATATTCATTAGCGGTTTTCCCTTCGCTAGTCAGTAAAGCGTACGAATAGTATTCCGTTAAATCCTTTAAGCATCGGTAGAACGGCTCTTTGGCTGGGTCGCGTTTCTTCGTGTAATCCCGAAGTAACCGAGGGTCACTATAGCCAGAGAAGGCCGCGACTTTCTTCACCGCATCATCGAAACTAATCTTTTCGTACTTCTGAACGAAGGTTATCGCGTTTCCGCTGGTATTGCATGAGAAACATTTAAAGATCTGCTTTTCAAGCGATATCGAAAGCGACGCATGTTTATCGTCATGGAACGGGCAGAGAGCCCAATAGTTCCTACCCTTCGCTTCTACATGGATGTAGCTACTGATGAGGTTGACGATATCGACGCTTTTCAAAACTTTATCGATGAGGTCAGAAGGATACATATTTCTCCTAATTAACTACTAATTATTAACTAATAAATGACTATCAATAGAAGCATTTCACTCGGAAATAGCTAACTAAATCGACGATTGGGAGTCTGATCTGCTTCATTGAGTCTCTTTCTCGGATGGTGACGCTTTGGTCATTAAGAGTATCGAAGTCAATAGTCACGCAGTACGGGGTCCCAATTTCGTCTTGCCGGCGGTAACGTTTACCGATGCTCCCCGCGCTATCAGTCGTGCACATAAAGTGTTGATTTAAGATTCTGAGCACTTCTTCCGCTTTTTCACTAAGCTTCTTTTGAAGCGGGAGAATCGCCACTTTGTACGGCGCTAAAGCCGGATGGAGATGCATGACAATCCGTTTATCGTTATTTTCGAGTTCTTCTTCGTCATAACTATCGACCATCGCCATCAACATTAAGCGGTCAAGCCCCATCGAGGGTTCAATGACGTAAGGCAGGTAACGTTCATTCGTTTCTTGGTCGAAATAGGTTAAATCTTCCTTACTATATTCTTGGTGCCGCTTTAAATCGTAATCGGTTCGATCGGCTACCCCGAGAATTTCACCCCAACCGATGGTCGGGAACTTATATTCGACGTCCGTGGTCGCCTTACTATAGAAAGCAAGCTCTTCTTTTTCATGATCCCGGTAACGGAGATTTTCTTTGTTGATACCGAGGGATTCGACGAATTTTAAACAATAGCTCTTCCAGTAATCGAACCATTCCAGGTCTGTCCCCGGTTTACAGAAGAATTCCATTTCGAGTTGTTCAAATTCTCTCGTTCTAAAAGTGAAGTTCCCCGGCGTTATTTCGTTTCTAAAGCTCTTCCCGGTATTACAGATGCCGAAGGGAAGTTTCTTTCTCGTCGTTCTTTGAACATTTTTAAAGTTAACGAACACCCCTTGCGCGGTCTCCGGCCGTAAATAGACAGTGTTTTTCGCGTCTTCGGTGACCCCCATGAAGGTTTTAAACATCATGTTAAACTTTCTGACCGGGGTGAATTCCGTTTTTCCGCAGCTCGGGCAAACAATCTTATGGGTTTGGATGAATTCATTCATATCATCGAAACTCATCGCTCCGACATCCGCCCCCGGATAGTTTTGTTCAATTAAATCATCGGCTCTAAACCGGCCGTGGCAGGCTTTACAGTCGACCATCGGGTCGTTGAAGGTTGAGACGTGACCAGTCGCTTCCCAGACTTTCGGATTCATCAGGATAGCGCTATCGATCCCGACATTGGTCGGGCTTTCTTGGATGAATTTTTTCCGCCAAGCGTTGAGGATGTTCCGTTTAAGTTCCACCCCTAAAGGACCATAGTCCCAAGTATTCGATAAACCGCCATAAATTTGGCTACCTGGATAGACGTAGCCAGTCGTTTGGAGGTGCGTCACAATTTCGTTGAAGTTCTTTTCTTTCATATTTATCCCTTTAAGCACAAAATCTCTTAAAGTTTAAGGATAAAATATCTAGTGTCAACCCACTATAAGTAATTTTATTTTAAGAAGCTAAGATAGGCTAAATGGGTTTGGCTAATCTCGCTTAAATATTTCGATAAACACTTGATTAAATGGAAACATTCTTCTTCTGGATAAGCGTGATTTCCAAAATCATTTAAAGGGTAAGAGAACAAATGACGGAAGATTTTGAGTTCATTTAAGTTAAACCTCTCCCCTAGATGGTCATCATGGGCTTTACAGAGGAAACCCCCCTTCTTAAATGACATCGCGGTAATATTTTCTTTTGTTCCGCAGGTTTGGCAGCTTTCCACATTTAACCCGTAACCCTCTTTTTTGGTGACATACGACAAAAAATCGAGAAAAAGACTCGCGATATCTTTGTTTTCTTTGACTTTCGTTAAGAATAAATCTAGTAAGTCATATCCGTAATCGTTATTAGGTGCAAAAAACTTCTGACTGAGCTCGGTCACACTTTGCCCAAAAAGGGTTTTATTCCAATCGTTAAAGAAATCGAAAGGTTCGATATCACACGCTTCTTTAAAGCTTAAAGCCTTATCGCCTTTAAGAAAGTATGTTCCTTTCGTTAAAGGATTAACGTACGAAAGATATAAGGGATTTTTCTTTAAACCCGATATCTTAAAAGTAATGCTTCCCTCTTTGGTTAAGAGGTTAACGATATTCGAACCTTCTTTATAGGGCGTATTTCGAGTGATAATCCCCGAATACTTAGTCAAGATCGGAGGTTTTCCCATAACCGATTTTCGCCAAAAACGCCGGGTCATTCCGCCAGGCGGGATAGACTTGGACCTTCGTTAAAAGGATGACGTGTTTTTTTGTTTGCCGTTCTAAATCTTGCCGAGCGGCCATCCCGATCTTTTTAATGGTCTCCCCTTTCTTCCCGATAATGATGCCTTTTTGGCTATCTTTTTCGCAGATGATTAAAACCTGGGCTTCAATTTCTTTCCCCTCTTTCACTTTTTTAACGACTACCGCGACTTGGTGAGGGATTTCTTGCTTTAAGAAATGGAGAACTTTTTCTCGCACTGTTTCTTTAATCATGAACGATAAGTCTTTATCGGTAATCATATCGTCCGGATAGTATTGGGTTTCATCTTTAAAGTAAGAAGTTACGGCGTCTTTCACTTCTTTTAAATTAAAGTTCGTTAAAGCGGATAATTGAATCTTCTTTAAGGAGGGATACTTTTCGTCTAAAAGTTTCAAGAGTTCAATCATCTCATTCGGCCCTTGGTCATCGATCTTATTGATGAGTAAAAGTAAGGGCTTATCAAACTTCATGAGTTTATTGATGTTGCTTTCGTCTTCTTCTGTTAACCCATCTTTCGCATCGATTAAATAAAGCATCACATCCGCGTCGCTAAAGGACCTTCTGCTCTCTTTGTTTAAGAAACTATCGAGTTTGGTTTTTCCAGTAAAAAGCCCCGGAGTATCAATAAAAATCATCTGGTAATCTTTTTCGGTTAAGATCCCCAAGACGTCTTCCCTCGTCGTTTGCTGTTTCGGGGTGACAATCGATACTTTCTTCGATAGTAACGCGTTAAGTAAGGTGCTCTTCCCGACGTTACTCCTGCCTAAAATCGCGACAAAACCGCTCTTCA
>UQOB01000044.1 GCA_900542595.1 uncultured Mollicutes bacterium
AGGGAAAGAGTGAACGGGGGTGCTACCCGGTCATCAGAATCCCAATGCGGCAATGGATGCTCAAGATTACCGCATACGCGGATAAACTAGAAAAAGATTTATCGCTCCTCGATTGGCCGAAATCCACCTTAGAAATGCAGAAGAACTGGATTGGTCGTAGTAGCGGCGTCGAAATCACTTTCCAAGTCGAAAATAGCACTGATACCTTCAAAGTCTTCACCACCCGGGTCGATACTTTATTCGGTTGCACTTATTGTGTCTTAGCGCCCGAACATTGTTTAGTCGATAAGATTACCACCCCGGAACATAAACAAGAAGTCTGCGATTATGTAGCGGAAAGCCAAAAAAAGAGTGAACTTTTGCGGACATCTTTAGAAAAAGATAAGACCGGAGTTTTCACGGGAAGCTACGCGATAAACCCGGTAAATCAAAAGAGAATTCCGATTTATGTCGGGGATTATGTCTTAGGAAGTTACGGGACGGGAGCGGTTATGGCCTGCCCCGCTCACGATAAACGGGACTACGCGTTTGCCACCAAATACCATTTACCGATCATCAAAGTTTTAGAGAATGATGTGGAAGGGGACGCTTTTGAAGGCGATGCTCCCCACATCAATAGCGATTTCATCAATGGCTTAAAGATTGATGATGCTAAACGCGTTATCACTGATTACCTCGTTAAACATAACGCTGGAAAAGAAGTGGTGAATTATAAACTCCGGGACTGGATTTTCTCCCGTCAACGTTATTGGGGAGAACCGATTCCGATCGTTCAAACTTTAGATGACAAGAAAGAACACGCATTAAAAGAAAGTGAGCTGCCTTTAACTTTACCGGAGCTCGATGACTATAAACCGACCAAAACCGGGGAACCGCCATTATCGAAGGCCCCGGATAGTTGGCTCTATACCACCTATGACGGAAGAAAAGCGAAGCGGGAAACCAACACGATGCCCCAATGGGCAGGTTCGTGTTGGTACTATATCCGCTACTTAGATCCCCATAATGACCACGTGATAGCCGACAAAAAGCTCCTCGATCACTGGCTCCCAGTCGATCTTTATATTGGGGGACAAGAACACGCGGTACTCCATCTTTTATATGCTCGGTTTTGGCATAAGTTCCTGTATGACCTCGGGGTCGTCAGTTCACCCGAACCCTTTAAGAAGTTATTCCACCAAGGGATGATCTTAGGCTCGAACGGGGAAAAGATGAGTAAGAGCGCCGGAAACGTCGTTAATCCTGACGAAGTTATCGATGAAGTTGGAGCGGACGCATTACGCTTATTTGAAATGTTCTTAGGGCCGCTTCATGACGATAAACCTTGGGACACCAAGGGCTTAAATGGAGCGAGACGCTTCCTTGAACGGGTCTACCGGCTCTTCACGGAAAAAGAAAACACCGAAAGAATTACTGATAAGAACAGCGGTGAACTGGATTACAGCTATAACTTCTTAGTCAAGAAAGTGACCAATGAGTTTGAGTCGTTAGATTTCAATACCGCTATCAGTCAATTCATGGTCTTCGTCAATGATTGCTATAAAGCTAAAACTTTATATAAACCTTATCTCGAAGGCTTCATCAAAATGTTATCCTGTGTAACTCCTTTCATCGGGGAAGAAATCTGGAGCATCTTAGGGCATAAGGGCACGATTGCCTATGAACCTTGGCCGACCTATGACGAAAGTAAACTCGTTGTAAACGATGTTACTATCGCGGTCAGTATCAACGGAAAAGTCCGTTCAACCCTGACAGTCAATAAAGACGAAAAACAAGACGTCATCGAAACAAAAGCTAAGGAAATTGAAAAGATTAAACCTTACTTAGAAAATAAGACTATTCGGAAAGTGATTTACGTTCCGGGAAAGATCATCAACTTTATTGTCGCCTAACATGCTTTATATCGACGTTGGAAATACACTATTCAAGTCTGGGAGAAAGGAAAAGGATGGTTTTCATATCCTTTTTTCCTGTTCCAGTAAAAGTTTAAAAGAAGAAAGAGAATTTTCTTTCTTAACTGGCCTCTTAGCCACAAAAGAAGGGGTTGCCCTAAGTAGCGTGGTTCCTTCTATTACTGATTCTTTAGTGAAATACTTTAAGAAACATCAACATCCCTATGTCTTTTTAACTTGCAATAACTGTGACCCCTTAGTTTTCGCGGTTGATGATAAACAAGAAGTGGGGAGCGATTTAATAGCGGACTCGCTTGGCGCTATCTCGCTCGGGGAAGACGACTATTTCATCTGTGACGTCGGAACCGCGACTAAATGTATTTATTTAAGCAAGAAGACTTTTATGGGTTTAAGCATCAGCCCTGGTCTCCATACCGGCTTAGAAGGTCTTTTAGAAAACGCCGCCTTATTAGATTTAAAAAATCTTAAAATCCCTGCAAATCCCTTAGGTAAAAATAGCGAAGATTGTATCTCCGGTGGGCTTTTATACGGAAAATCGTATGAAATACTGGGGTTTTATAAGGCATATTGTGATATTGCGAATAAGCCTTTAAAGAAAATCCTAACCGGTGGGGATAGCCAACTTTTACTGCCCTTACTTATGGACTTCGAATATCACCCGACCTTACTTTTAGAAGGTTTAGCCTACCGCTTTAAGGAGTTTTGATTATGGATACTATTTGGATAATTTTCTGGGTTTTCTTCGCTCTCTGTATCATCGGCTTTTTAGCCTTGGTCAAGAAAACTTTCCCGACCGAAATTAAGGTGAAGAGTTTAGCTATGGACGCGATGATTATCGCGATTATCGTCATCATGGGTCTCATCCCGCAAGTCGGCTACATCATGATTCTTCCAGGCCTAAGTTTAACCTTGGTTCATTTACCGGTTTTACTTGGTTGCTATATTGGGGGACCGAAGAAGGGCTTACTTTATGGCTTAGTCTTCGGGCTTACCTCTTGGTACCAAGCGATGTTCAATATGTCGGGCTTAAATATTTTCTTTATTTATCCCTGGATCAGCGTTCTTCCACGGGTCTTATTCGGCTTTATTGCTGGCTTAGTCTTCTCTTTCTTAAGAAAACTTTTAAAGGGGAAAGACAAGTTCTATGTCACCTCGGGGGCGAGTTTCCTTTTAACGGTTGTTCATACCGCGTTAGTGTTCAGTTGTCTCTTCATTTTCTATCCTACGGAAATGATTAGTTTATTTGGGTCGACCCAAGAAATTACCCAAGGTGTAACTTTTTTCTTTTTTGGTGTTATCCTTTTAGGGGCCGCCGGTGAAGCGTTGTTGGCGGCCATCTTAATTCCGATTCTCGGAAAAGTCTTTAAAGAAGTCAGTGTATTGAAGAAGGAGTAGTTATGAATTTCAAAAAGTTAGCGAAAATTTATCAAAAGCAAGCCTTAGTCGCCTTAGAACAATACATCAAGGTCGATTCGACGTATGACGAAAAGACCGTCGATAAGAATAATCCTTACGGGAAAAAGGTCAGCAAAGGTTTAGCCTATTTCGAAAAATTAGGCCGTGATAACGGTTTTAAAACCAAGAATTACGGAAATCGAGTTGTCGAACTCACCTATGGGGATGAAGGTCCTCTCATTGGAATTTACGGTCATACTGACGTGGTTCCGGCGACCGGGAAATGGACGTACAGCCCTTTTAGCGGCACCTATAAAGATGGGGTCGTTTATGGGCGAGGCGCTATCGATGATAAAGGCCCGATGGTGGCTGCTTTCTACGCCGTAAAACTTTTAAAAGATAATAACTTAATCAAGGGTTACCGGGTCAAAATCGTCAGCGGTGGCGATGAAGAGAGAGGTTCTTCTTGTTTAAATAGTTACTTCCATGAATATAAAGGCGAAACCCCGAAGTATGGTTTCACCCCCGATGCCGATTGGCCTCTTATCTACGGAGAAAAAGGGATGGGCACTTATATTGGGACAAGGGTTATCGATTTAAGCCCGGTGATTGCCTTAGAAGGTGGGGAAGTCTTTAACCAAGTCTGTGATAACGTCCTCGTCACCTTAAAGAAATATAAGAAGTTTGAAGATTACGCGGTAAAAGAAGGGAATGTTGATAACCTTTCCAATGACGCGGTAACGATCTTACGTTTTAAAGGCAAGAGCGCTCATGGAAGCACCCCGGAAAAAGGCGTCAATGCAATCGCGATTTGTTTTAACGCGATTGGAACTTTCTACAAGGTGGAAGACCTCGTCACTTTAGGTAACATCATCAAGAGTAGCGATGGTGCTTATTTCGGAAGCAATGCCACTTCCCCAGAACTGGGCAGCAGTACCTTTAACTATGGAAAAGTCAGTTATGACGGAAAAGTCTTAAAGCTCGGTTTAGATTACCGTTATGGAGAAACAGTCGATCCGAAAGATGCTATCAATAAACTCAATGTTAAATCGAAGATGAGCTTCACCTTACTCAGCGGCCATGAACATCTCTTATTCGATAAGAATAGTCCATTGGTCAAGCTTTTAATGAAAGCCTATAAGCGGGAAACCTTAGACTTATTCGCGAAACCTTTCACCATCGGCGGTGGCACGTACGCGAAAGAAGCGAAGAATACGGTCGCTTTCGGGGCCTGTTTCGCTAAACGCGGCGGCAATAACATGCATTCACCCGATGAATTCATGCACGCGGAAGATTTATTGAAAGATATCGCGATTTACGCTCGAGCGGTTTATCTTTTGGGGAAGGACTGTGCGAAGTAGGTTTAAAGCCTGGGCCAACCCCCTTTTAAATCTCCATCCGGAAGTCATTAAAACCGCAGTGGACACCTCTGACTCTTTTTATCAAGATGGGGTCAGTTTAGAAATCGGTGGGGGTAAAGGGGCCTTCAGTCTCGATAAAGCCTCCCACGGGGAGAAGATGCTAGTCTTAGAGAAAGATTCCTCCGTTTCCGGTTTATTTCTTAAGAAATATCTTTCTTATGAAGAACCGCTTCCGATTCACTGGGTGAGGGAGGACTTTGATAAGTTCTATCCGGAACTTCGTAAGTTAAGATTTAATCGAATCTATCTCAATTTTAGTGACCCGTGGCCAAAGAAACGGCACGAGAAAAGAAGATTAACTTTCCCTACGAGGTTAAAGATGTTTAATAGCCTCTTAACTAGTGACGGGAAAGTCTATTTTAAGACCGATAACGATAGCCTTTTTGCTTATACTTTAGAAGCTCTTAAAGAAACCAATATCACCCCTCTTTTAGTCGATGACGATTACCAAAAAGAGGATGACGACAGCGAGACGGAATATGAGAAGAATTTCCGTTCAAAAGGGGTTAAAATAAAACGAATTATTTGGGGGAAGAATGATGCGATACCGGATGTTCTATAACTTTGATGCCTTCGGGGATACCTTACTCATCTTAATCCATCCGGAAAAGAAACCGGATCGAGTGGAAGATAAAAATGGGGTCACTGCCTTATATTTAGGCGATGAACTCTTAGGCTATAACATCTTTGATTTGAGCCGGGTTTTAAAATTGAAAGCCAAGGGCATCATCTTTACTCCCGGCGTTGAACTCGTCACTCTTGTGAACCAACTCTTAACTGCCGCGGGTCTTCCTGTCTTAGAAGAACTCACTGATTCCGGTTTCCATGTCTTTAAAGTCACCAAGATTGAAGAACACCCCTTGGATGAAAAAGCGAAGATTGTCACTTTGAGTGACGGAAAAGACACCTATGAAACCATCACTAAACTCAATAATGTCAATGTCGATGATAAAGTCGTAGGTTTGATTGATGGCTATATCGCGCCGGACGGCATGATGTTCTTAAAACATGTCGATCATAACATTAAAAATGATGTGCTCTTGCTTTCGGAAAAAGCTTTGAAGCAAGGGGAAGATGAAAAAGAAATCTTTAAAGCCACCAAAAACGAAGCAGGTGACGATTTCTTCTTAGGGAGATAAGTATGGAAGAATTAGAAATTAAGCTGAAAGAACAAGGAAAAATCAGCCGGTTAACTAACAAGACCTTTAAGTTCGATCCGAGAATTAAGGATGGCTATTATTCCGCTAACTATTTTTTGAAGACACGAGAAATCGTTAAAGAACAACTGCCTGGCCATATCGTGGAAGAACAGTGGTTTCAAAGAACGAAGGACGCGATGGCCTGCGGAATCGATGAAGCAATCGCTATCCTCCACACCTTTAGCGATCACCCGGAAGATTTAAAGATTTACGCTTTAAATGATGGGGATTTAATCACTGAAAATGAACCGGTTTTAAAGGTGTTTGGCCGTTATGAAGATTTCGGATATTTAGAAAGTGTCATCGATGGTATTTTAAGCAGAAGAACCAGTGTAGCCACCAACGTCATGCGGGTGGTGAGAGCCTTAAGAGGAACCGCCACATTCTCGATGGCGGATCGGCAAGATGATATTTTGACCCAAGCTGGGGATGGCTACGCGACTTATGTTGCGGGCATCAAGAAATTCTCAACGGACGCCCAAGGAAGTTGGGTCGGGGTCAAAGGCATGGGCACGATGCCGCACGCTTTGATTCAGATGTGTAACGGGGATATTGTGAAAGCCTGCCAAGTTTATCACGCGACCTATCCGGATACCCCAGTGACCGCCCTCATCGATTACCATAATAACGTCGTCCATGATACCATCATGGCAGGAAAAGCCTTAGGCCACATTTTAGGTGGTGTTCGGGTCGATACTTCGAAAGCCTTAATCGACCATTATTTTGATGATAAGGATACTTCGGGTTTCGATCCCCACGGGGTTTGCAAGGAACTCATCTACGCGTTAAAGAGAGAACTCATCGCTAATCATTTAGATTGGATTAAGATCACCGTGAGCAGTGGCTTCACCGCCGAGAAAATCGATGAATGGACCAAAGAAGGGGTGCCGGTCGATATGTATGGGGTTGGGAGCAGTTTAATCGTCAACAATACCTGCGGTTATACCGGTGACCTGGTTTCGATTGATGGACGGAACGAAGCAAAAGAAGGAAGACATGATATTCCTTCCGATAGATTAAAATTAGTGCCTTACCCGGTAAATAAATAGTTCGCATCGAAACTTTTTACAATTTATTTTTTCAATATTTCAGAAAATTTTTTCAAAGATGAAAATCTTTTCATTGCACATTGTTTTTCTTCCGTTAAAATGAAAACGGAGGCGAACTATGAATAACCTTAAAGAAAGAGTCACCATCTACCAGGTGGCTGCCGCTGCGGGAGTTTCTTTAGCGACAGTCAGCCGGGTCATTAACAATAGCAGCAACGTCACCCCAGAAACCAAGAAAAAAGTGGAAAATGCTATTATGAATCTCGGGTATAAGCCGAGCGGTCTCGCGCAAGCTTTAGCGACCAACCGGAGCACCAATATCGGGATTATCATTCCTTCCGCTAACTATGTTTATATCTCTAACATGTTAAGCGGGATCAACGAAGCTGCTAATGCAAAGGGTTATGTGATTAGTCTCTTTACGACCTCTCACTCGAGAGAAGCCGCTTTAAAGACCATCGATAAAGTCATCGTGAGCCACGTCGACGGGGCCATTGTTTTCGACGATGAATTGAATGAAGAAGATATTTCAAAAATCACTTCTTATTCCGTTCCCGCTGTCGTCATCAATAACTCTTTAATTGGGGAAAAGATCGCTTCCGTGCTCTTTAATTACGATAGTTTATTAAAGCAAGTCGTCATCGATCATTATGCCTCGAGTGATGCTAAACCGATGACCTTCATCCATGTCCCAGAAGGCGGGCGCTTACTTTCCCGTTGTGAACAAGCATTCGTGGAAACCCACGTTCAACTTGGAAAAGCTTATGAAATCCTCTCCAGTGACGATAGCTATAGCCACACCTATAACGATTTTAAAGAATACTTTATGCAACATAAGACCGGCTTCTTCGTCTGTTACCGGGACTCGGTAGCGGCCGCTATTATGAACGCGGCGACGGATTTAGGAATCAAAGTTCCGGAAGAGGTGGAAGTGTTAAGCTTAGTGGGCACTAAGTACGCGAAAATCGTCCGTCCGACTTTAACGGCGATGCATATTGACATGGAAGAAGTAGGCCGCCGGTCGATGTATATGTTATCGGAACTTTTAAATGGAGAACTTAAACAAAAGACCTTTAAGCTTGAAGCCGCTCTCATTAAAAGAAGTTCCACAAAATAACCAAAAAGTTTATACTTATTGTCGCGCCCTGATAGCGCAACTGGATAGAGTATCAGACTTCGAATCTGAGGGTTGCGGGTTCGAGTCCTGCTCAGGGCGCCACTAAAAGTAACTAGTATTTTGATGCCGATAAGAGTGTCAAAATTAATAATAATTGCCCGAGCAATCGGGCTTTTTTGTTGTGTAGATATTTAATGCTCTTTAGTGGGAACAAATGTCGGAGAAATGTCGGAGAAAAAGCTTTGGAAGAAGAATAAAATCATATTAGAAAATAAAGCGTACACGCCTGTCAGGGAAGGATATTTAAGAAGATATTTATACGTAATGTTGGAGCAAATAAAGGCTGTTTTTATATTTGTTTTTAGTTGTTATTAGTTACGAATTAACATAAATATCACCACATATTAGTTGGTTAATATTCGCTTGTCTTGATAAGAATAACAATTGCATTTATTAATAAAAAATATAGTAGGGAACGAATGTATATTGAGATAACAACAATATAAGAAGTTGTTAATACTTGTTAACTAAAGAAATCTTCTTGTCTTAAAATAATAGATGATGAACAGCATATCGTCGTTATCTATTCGTTTATTTTGGCTCTTATTATCTTTATATAATTAGTATGAGTCGCGAACTATTCTTGAAGATTTCTTCGATGCCATCGTTTGGTCATTTTTTTATTGTCTTTATCAATCCTTGACTTATCAAATAAAGCGTATTTAATTTGTTTTGTTTCATGGGGGGGGTAACAAAAATGAAATGGAACATCATTGCTGACTCAAGTTGTGATTTAAAGGAATTGGAAACTCATAACCCAAATATCAATTTTGAAAAGGTTCCTTTTGTTTTTCATTTTGGAAATAAGGAATTCGTCGACAATGAAAATCTTAGTTTAGATCAGCTTCTCGATGAAATGGCTTCCTATAGCGGAACAGGTAAAACATCCTGCCCATCGAGTGGCGATTGGTATAACCTCTTTAAAAAAGAAGGCAACGTTATTGCGATAACTATCAGCCATGGCGTAAGCGGTTCCTACCAAAACGCCGTAAATGCTAGACAAATGGTTTTAGAAGAAGAACCGGATAAGAAAATCTGCATCATCGATAGCTATAGCGCTGGTTCCGTTTTAAGTTTGATTGCCTTAGAAGCGGAAAGATTGATCAATGAAGGTAAAACTTTCGAAGAAATCGCCATCGCCTTAGAAGAATACCGAAAGCAAAGACAAACAATGTTCGCTTTATGTTCCTTTAATAATTTAGTTAAGAATGGTCGGGTGAGCAGACTCTCCGGTTTCTTAGCGGGTATTTTAGGTATCTGGGGAATCGGGGTTGCGACACCGGAAGGAACGATTGGCGTTAAAACCAAAACCCGGGGAATGCATAAGGCTATTTCTATCCTTCTTCAAGATATGAAAGATCATCTCTTCAATGGTGGTCGGGTGATCATTACCCACGTTTTAAATCTCGAACTTGCAAATAAATTAGCGGAAGCGATAAAAGAAACATTTAAGAACACGAAAGTCTTAATTCTGGAATCCCAAGGTCTTTGCTCTTTCTATGCGGAAAAGAAAGGTTTAATCTTAGGGTACTAGGAGAAAAATTATGAGAAAAGACTTTGGGGTTAAATCCTATTTGTATCCTGCTCCGGTATTGATGTTTGGCACCTATAGCGAAGAGGGGAAAGCTGACCTCATGAATGCCGCTTGGGGCGGTATATTAGCAATCC
>UQOB01000045.1 GCA_900542595.1 uncultured Mollicutes bacterium
TTATCGATTCTGCTTCAAATGGATATGGAACTGAATTGGCCGATATTCTTGATACTATTGAGAAACAAAATGCCGTCGATCCTAAAGAATTAAAAGAACATTTTTGGAATATGTTTGTTATTGATGCATTTATAGGTAACTGGGATAGACATAATGGTAATTGGGGTTTTTTGTATAACCAAGAAAACGATGAAATGAAAATTGCTCCAATCTTTGATTGTGGTTCATCTTTATTTCCTCAAATTGACGATGAACTAATTAAAAAAGTTATGTCATCTAAGACAGAAATGGACGCTCGCGTTTTTGATATGCCAACTTCTGCAATACTAGTAAAAGGAAAAAGAGGGAACTATTTTAGAATGATAACATCCTTGGAATACAGTGACTGTAATGAAGCAATCAAAAGAATCGTTCCTAAAATCAATCTTAAACAGATTAATTCATTAATTGACGAAGTGGAGCAAGCAAGTGATTTACAAAAATTATTTCTTAAAAAAATACTAAAATTACGTAAAGAAAATATATTGGATTATGCACTTATGAAATTGACTCAAAACAACTTATAGGAGTTTAGAAATGTTTAATGTTAACGATGAAATATCAATCAGCGATATTAAATACACAATAGTAAAACTTTTAGGACATGGTAAAGGTGGATATTCATATCTAGCAACAACTGATAATAAAAAATATGTATTAAAACAAATCCATCACGAGCCTTGTTCTTATTACCAATTTGGTAACAAAATCGAAGCCGAATTACATGATTATGAGCGACTTCTTAAAACAGGAATTAGAATTCCTAAATTGATTGCGTTTGATAAAGATAAAGAAATAATCATTAAAGAATATATTGAAGGACCAGTCTTATCTGACCTAATTAAATCAAATAAAGATATAACAATTTATATTAAGCAAATGAAAGACATGCTTCCTAATATTTATAGTGCAGGTCTTAATATTGATTATTATCCAACAAATTTCATTATCAATAAGAATGATAATTTAATTTATTACATTGATTACGAATGCAATTTATACGATGCAAAATGGGATTTTGATAATTGGGGAATAAAGTATTGGAATGGCGGTGAAAAACTAATTTAAAAATGAAAATGGTATCGTTTTTCTAGTAAAGGTATTATCTTGCTATATTTTGTATTAAAGCGATAGCACAAAGACAACACGAATAACCGTGGTCGTATGGTTGCTGGAAACATAAATTATAAATATGGAATTTAATTATGGAAAAATTCAATATTAAAAGAATGTACGGTTTTTATTGGATGATTATTTCCTTAGCAATTCAACTAATAACATTTATTTGCTTTTTATGCTTGATATTTTATTTAAAGTCTTTTGATTCCACAAATGCTAATCAAGAAGCAGTTAATGAAATATTTATTGTTCTAATATTGATAGATGTATTGTTTGCTATTTGTTTTATTGCTTCTTTGATTATATATCTATATAGATTTTTGCCATTTATTAATTCAAAAGGAAAATTGATTCATGTTAAAATCCTAGAAAGATCCATAGGTAGTGTAATGTATGGAAAAATCGAAACAGATAATTTAAATAAAAAAGTTAGAATTAGATTTGTATCTAGAATATTCTCTAAATATTTCACTTCATATCAAGTTGGAGATTACGCAGAGTGCTTTGTTAGAGAACAAGATTTGTCAGATCCTAAAATTGTTGTACTTTATAGATAAAATTGAAATTATAGTTATCTTTCTTGAATTAAAATTTAGTATACTTCCAGTAAGAAATAACAATAGCGATTTCGATTTAAATTACTAAATTGAAAGCAAGTGGAAACGCATAGAATTGCTTTAGTGTCATTTCGTGCGTTTTTTGCATTTCATGTTTTAATGTGAAATAATGAAAATGAACGTTAATCATCGACAAATTGGTAATTGAAATGTATAATAATAAGATTTGAAGAAAAGATACATACTTCAAATGGTAGGCATGGGGATAAAATTTATTTAGGAGGTTTTTAAGTATGTATCATTATATAGAAGATAAAGAATTTCTAAAGAAGTTAAGATCAGTTTGCTCTAATTTAGTTAATCAGTTGGTTCAAGAAATTAATAATGAAGGCAAGATGATAGTTGTGGCACATAGTGTTGGCAGTGGTTCTAGAAATTTAGAAACTCAAAACGAATTTGAACCAGTTGACTTAGATTACAATATTTCTATTATTAGTTCTTGGAATATTAATGATTGTCAAGGAATCAAAGAATATATAAGGAAAAAGTTTAATGTAATCTTAAACAGAAATGGATGGGGTGATTGCCAAGATTCTACGTCTGCTTTAACTACTGAATATCGAAATTTTACAAGTGGAAACAAGACAAGATTTAGCATTGACTTAGGAATCGTTGTTGAAGATTCAAATGGCTCATGGTGGAGACTAATTCATCAGAAAACTGGTAATACACGCAATGATGTTTGGATTTGGAATGAAGGACGTAATTCATATAATTTAAATAAAAAAGTTGATTGGCTTAAAAACCATAACTATTGGAATGAAGTAAGAGAAGGGTACTTAACTAAGAAAAATATGTATTTAACAAGAAATGATTATAATCATCCATCGTTTATTTGTTATATCGAAGCAGTTAACGAAGTTTATGATCGATACAATCATAGAAAAAAGTCTTAATTAAGGGGTTTCGTTTATCTAGTAAGGGTTTCATTTTGCTAGTAGGGGTGTCGGCTTGTATCAATTCGATAGCACAAAGACATTCGTACAGTATGCCGAAATTGAACCAAGATTTCGGCTTTTATTATATAAAAAAGTTTTAATACAAAATTAGATGAGTTGTCTTCAATTTGTGGACAACTGAATATTAATGTGTTATCAAACTAATATGATAAAACACTCAATTAGATATTTTAATAAGAAAGAAGTTAGAGCGGTTTGGGATAATGAACAATCGATGTGGTGGTATTCTGCGGTTGATTTTATTAATATTCTCATTGAACCGAATTCACCAAGAAGATATTGGAATAATGTTAAGGTGAGAAATCCGGAGTTGTCTCCTTTTTGTGGACAACTGAAATTATATGCAGATGATGGAAAAAAATATGTTTCTGATGTCATAAATGAGAGTGGTGTTAGATTACTTTTAACCATCATTCCATCTAAATACAAAAAGCAAGTATTAGATTGGATAACAGGTATGCTTGATCCAATTGATGAACAAAGCAAAAGAAAAGCACATCAGCTTTATAAAACAAATTTGATTAGCGAAGACGAAGTTGGAAAAACTATTTCTCTTCAAAAGATTCATGCATATATATTTGAAGGATTATATGATTTTGCCGGAAAAATAAGAACAAAAACAATCTCTAAAGGTGGATTTATATTTGCTAATGGTGATTTCTTACCTCAAATCTTATTACAAATTGATAAAATGCCTCAATCCACATTTGATGAAATAGTGGAAAAGTATGTAGAGATGAATATTGCTCATCCATTCATGGAAGGAAATGGACGTGCAACAAGGATTTGGCTTGATTTAATCTTTATTAAAGAACTTAAAGAATGCATCGATTGGTCTAAGATTGACAAAAAAGATTATTTCGACGCAATGATGTTGAGCTCTAATTCTGATGTAAAGATTAAAGAGTTATTAAAAGACGCTTTAACTGATGAAATCGATAATAGGGAATTATTCCTAAAAGGAATTGATACCTCTTACTATTATGAAGAAGTTGAATAGCGGAGTATCACTTTAGTTGTAAGCACCCCCGATTTTTTTATGGATTTGTCTCATTTAAGTAGCAAACACTGTCAATCACGGATTATTTTTGTACAAAAGGGAGTGCAGACAAAAAATTAAAAAGGTAGCAAAAACAAAACGTTCTGATAATTACCTTGAAATTATAAGTAAAGATTATAAAAATGCAGGAATTGAAATTGCTGAGTGGAACAAAGATTAAAAATAGTTTTAAAGCTCTATTGCTAGCGATGTGATGAGGAACGCTAAGTCAAATACGATGACTACACTTCCTGATATGAGGTCATATTTTTTGATTTTAAATGATTTTTTAATAAGGCTAGCAAACAGTAATAGAAGATGAGGTAATTTAAGAAGATGGTTAATTTTAATTGTGTACAATTATTAGAAAAGTTGAATCAAATATCATTCTAGCTTTTTTAGGCATTTTATTTTCTCTCTTGTATAGTTGGGTATTCATTATCCCAAATTGCATCGTTTTGTCAGTATTTTTTTGTGTTATTTAATTGCTGTTAATGTCAAGCAAGAAATATTGATAAAATTGGCCCTTTATATGGGGTTTCGTTTATCTAGTAAGGGTGTCGTTTTGCTAGTAGGGGCGTCATTTTGTATTAAAGCGATAGTACAAAGACATATTGAAAGCAAGTGGAAACGCATTGAAGTGATTTAGTGTCATTTCGTGCGTTTTTTTGCATTTCATTTTTTAATGTGAAATCATTGTCACTTAACAAGAAAATAAATTTTATTTTGCAATTTTTGTATATATATATTTAAATTTCGATATAAATCTTTTCAAAATTAGGGGGTTGAATATGGCATATATCTTAAGTGATGATTCAGTTAAATTAATAAGAGAAATTCAAAAAGATGATAAAAACCATTTTAAAATTACTAATAAAAATGAATTATTACAGTTTGCTATGGGTGTCAGTTTTCTTATGATGTTTCAAGGGTTAAAGGGAAAAAATAAATTATCTCCTGAAGATGAAACTAAATTAGGGAAACTTACAGCTTTAATGGATGAATTAAAAGAACATCAAGATGATATTGATTACGAAGATTTAAATAGGCGCCTATAAGATTAAAATAATGACTTTGAGACCATTAAGGTCTCTTTTTTATTTTTGAGATGAAACTGTGAGTTGAAATCTATTTCAATTTTGAAATATTAACAAGGGATTTAAAAGGATTTTTCGCTTTTTAGATTTTGTAAATGATAAGAATCTAATATCTTTATACTGATATTTCTTTTAGAAAATTATGGTTTAGGATAGTCTTAATATATGGATACCTTACAATCACGTTACAAGTTAGAGAAGAATTTTATCTATTATTATGGCCTGAGAAATCGTGACCATCTTTTTAAAAACAAAATCAAAGTTAATAAAAAACAATTAGCGATTCTTAAAATCCTTCCGAAAGATCTAACAGAAGAAGAAAAGAAAATTCTCGGACCCAAAATCTATGGAGTAGCGGTCGTCAACGAAAAGGATTTAAAGAAGGTGCCCACCTCCTTTAAAGAGGCGAGGTTTTGCACGAAGTGCGCCGCGAATGATTTTATGATTCCGGGCTTAGAATTCGATGAAGAAGGAAAATGTCCCATCTGTCAATGCGAAGAAGACACCAAAGATTTTAAAGCGGTGGTTCCAGTTTTAAATTCCTTCCCAAGAAGTAAAAAGTCTCGGTTTGATGTCGCGGTCTTCTATACCGGCGGTAAAGATTCTACCTATCTTTTGTATTACCTTTCAAAAGTTAAAGGTTATCGTGTTTTAGCTTTAACTTGGGAAATCCCTTATATGTCTTTAAGTGCGAAAAAGAGCATTGAAGGGGCGAAGAAGATGCTTCCCAAAGTCGAATTCATGACGCGGAAGATGGATGACGATGATTTAAGGAAGATTTATAACAAACTCTACTCTCTAGCGGAAAACACTTGTGCGTGCCCCTCTTTAGCCTACGTTCTTTTCTATCCCGAACTCGTGAATTTAAGAGTTCCCTACTTTGTCGCCGGTAACGAACCCGCTCAGATGGTCGGCTTATATTTCAACCATATGGCTCCGAAGATGGCCTATAAGTTCGGGCAAAATAAGTTCCTTAATTTCCTGGTTAATGTCGGGCGAATACTAACTCTTCACCCACCCCTTAAAAAGGGACAAATTCAAACTTTGATGACGATGAAACAGTTAGCGTACGGCGATAACCCTTTTAAGAATCTAGCTGGTTACCGGAATGATTTAGTGAGTAATGTGGTAACCGCTATTCATGAAGTGCCATCCATCCTAAAGCCCTTAAAAAGAGCCATTCGTTATTCTTCTTGGACGAGACATATTCCCGCTTTTGTGCAAGTCGATTTAGATGATATCTCTGGGGGTCAATATGATTGGAGAAAAGTGATGAAACTCATGATCGATGAATGTGGCTATTGTCCTCCGGAAAGCGTGGACAAAGGTCTCCACACTTCTTGCCAGATTGAAAAGTGCAAAGAATATAGCCAATTCATCAGGTTCTATGAAATGCGGTCCACGATGATTCCTTTTTCGGCTTTAGAAATATCGATCGCCAGCGCTCATAAGAACTTAACGCGTGAACAGGCGATTAAGGAATGTGAACAAGAGCTTGGCTTTTCTTTAAAAGAAGTCAAAGAATGCATGATTATGAAAGCGTACCTGAAAGAATGAACGTCATCCTTTATCTTTCCTATACCGGTTTTAGTAAAGCGGCCGCCGAATACCTGAGTAAGAAAACTAGTTACCCTCTTTATTCCATCCATGATGTTAAAGAAAAGGTCTTTGACCGAGTGTATTTTTTCTTTCCAGTTCATGCCGAACGCGCGCCGAAAACCGCTTATGATTTTTTAAAGACCATTAAATATAAATCCCTTGTTTTAATCGCGACATTTGGAAGAAAACATCACGGGGATGCCTTAAATGATTTAATCTCTGCATGTAACTTAAAAACTAATGCTGGGATGTATTTCCCCACTAACCACAGTTAAATAGTGGATGATGACTTTAATCCTCCCTATGAAGCTTTAGATGAACTCATTGATATTGATGACGATAAATTCATCACTGTACCCAAGGTTAAAACCACCTTTGGAGCAACTTTTAAACCAACGTTTAGAGCGAAATTAGCGATTAAAATCCTCTGTTCTTCTTCCTGTATTAAATGTAATACCTGCCATAATGTTTGCCCGACTAAAGCCATTAAATATGGAAAGATTGATAACCGCTGTATTCGTTGCGGGGCTTGTGTTTATAATTGCCCGGTTAAGGCTTTAAGTTTTAAGTTATCTTTCCCCTTAAAGAAGTATCTACAGGATCGAAAAGAAGACAAACCGATCATCTATAAATAAGCTATTACTTAATGATTGGGGCTTTAAGTTTAGTGACTCTAAGTTCTTTGATATTAGGAGAAGTAAACATTAATAATTTATCGATGGGTTCTAAGTTATAGAAGCGGAAACTTAAGGCAGTATCCCCGTTAATAATCATCTCTGTTATGGTGTTATCTCTAATCATTTCCACATGATTTTCTTTTTCTAAGAGGGGGCAAGATAACGATCTTAGGTCAGAAGGCTTAAATAAACTCTTTCGGACGATTTCTAATTTGTTCTCTTTAAAAATTAAAGTTACTTCTTCTTTAGCGTTCGTTAAGAAATATAGTGTCGCTTCACCTTTAACATTGAAAGTGATTCTCGCTTGCTCGCAGTCCTCGACGTAATATTTATCATCTTTTTTAAGAATGGGGAGTTCTTCTAGATTTAAGCTTTGAAGACTATCAACAAAATGGAAAGATGGTTTATAGCCGTTTAAAGTGATGACTCTTGGGAGAGCGAGGCAACCGCTATAGAGGCCGTCAGGGGAAGCTAGATTATTTAAGCTTTCTCTTTGCCACGCAAAAAGAATGACATTGTTATCTTTATCTATCGCTATATTTGAGGCGTAGTAACAATTTACCCCATAATCGACGATGCCTTTTTGTTTAACAATTAAGTTTTCATCCATAAAATCACCCGATACGTATTTGATGAGGTTATCGTGGATTGAGGAATAGATGAGTAGCATCTTATTTCCAAACATTACGGCATTCGGGCATTCTAAGATGTCGGAATTGATAGGAACACTATAGAGGGGTTTTAAAAATTCCCAATCATTTAAACTTTCGTCTTTTGCGCGGTAAAGATAGACGGAACTAAGGTTATTAGCTTGTCCAGCCAGAAGAAGATAAGTTTTATTTTGATGATGAAAGATGAAGGGATCCCGCCACTCCGAGATGAAGTAGGGGTTAAGGTCATTAGTCAAAACACTGCTATTTCCTTTAACGTGATTAAAATCTTTATCGATATCCTTAATTACTTGGGAGGCATGTTTTTGCACCGCATCTTTTTCAAAACCAATGGAAGTGTAGAAACATTTGTATCCATCTTTCCCTTTAGCAGTGCAACCGGAGAAGCAATGCTGTTCATCATCTTTTTTATCAGGTGATAAAAAGATATCCCGCCTTTTCCAGTTCACTAAGTCTTTTGTTACCGCGTGGCCCCAGTGGATATCACCCCAGGAAGGACCGTGTGGGTTATATTGATAAAAGACGTGGTAAACTCCATCGACAAAGATTGTTCCATTTGGATCATTCATCCAGTTCTTTTCGGGAGCGAAATGAAGTAAAGGTTTCTTCATATAATAATTTTAACAATTTTAATCAGGATAAAAGTGGTCTTTTCATTAAGGAAGACTAAAGGTTCTTCTTAAACTGATAGGAAAGAGATCAGCATATAAATAGAGGTACGAAGATGCTACAAGCGGGTATTCTTCTTTCTATCATCAGCTTTCTTTTCAGCGCTTTGTCATTCTTCCCTGATTGGGGCTGATTACCTTTTGTCACGATTCCCCTCGGTGTCTTAGCCATCATCTATATCGTCACCGCGGTTCGAAACTGTGATTATAGCTATGACTGGAAAATTATCACTTCTCTTGTTTTAGCTTCGTTGGGGCTCGCTTTAGGGCTCGCTAGCATGATAGTGTTCCCCAAGCCATCTATTGTTTCTTAATTTCTAAAGACGAAGAAGATGCGTTAAAGAACTGCATCTTAATCGGCGGGGATACAGACACTATCGGTTGTATGTGCGGAGCGATTTCCGAAGCGTACTACGCTAATAAATATCTTTCGAAGTTTGAAGACGAATATCTTTACTGGATGGTCGACCCTAATGTCGTTGATTTATTGCGACGTTTCTATGGTTTATTCGGCTTTAAGAAATTCATGAAACAAGCGAATAACTAAGCAAAAACTGAATATTTATTTCTCTTTTTAGATTTTTGGATAATTTTAGAACTTACATTTTTTGTTATTTTTATTGAACTATCAAACTAGGAAAAATATAGTGTTTTTGGAGAAAAACTATGAAAGCGAAAGTTTACTTTACCCGGGACATTACCCCGGAAAATGTCTTAAAGCTTTATGAAGCCTTAGGAATTAAGTTACCCGGCAAGATTGCGATGAAGGTCCATTCCGGTGAAAAGGGAAATCAAAACTTTTTACATCCGCAATTCTGGAGGCCGATTGTTGATCATCTTCATGGAACGATTGTTGAATGTAATACCGCTTATGGCGATGCGACCGTCGGCGTTAGAGATAACACTGATAGCCACTTAAAACTTTTAGAAGAACATGATTGGAATAAA
>UQOB01000046.1 GCA_900542595.1 uncultured Mollicutes bacterium
TGAATCAAAGTTAAATTTTGTTTTATAACTAATAGCTTTATTAATCATCTCAATGCTATAAAACTTATCAAAGAATTTTTGGAGAACTGGATTATCAAAGATAAAAGTTACATTAACGTTATCTAAGCCAATTTGACAATCATATTTTCCGGTCCAATTTTCTTTAGAAAGTTCTTCAACTTTAGTAATAACTTCTTCTTTTTTAATTAATTCATCTTTAACTTTTTTACCATTTTCAAAGATAGGAATTTTAGTTCCTTTAGTTAGTTTAAGATAATCTTCAATACTTTTATTTAATGAAAAACCATTAATCCACTCTTCAGTAATTGCACTATCCATAAGTGGTTTAGGTTCTAAATCATCAATGCGATAAGAAAGTTCATTTAAGGCAATATTATAAAAAACTGGTATTTTGGCTTCTTTTATAATCCCAGTAGGAATAGCTTCTTCTTTAAATATTTTTGTGCCTTTTTCAGTAAATGCAATATCCCTAATTCTATATTCGTTAAAATTTGACTTAATAAAAGTTTTACCTTTACTAGTATCTAAAATACCTTGATTGATTAAGCTTAAAATAGTATCAGCAAAGATATAGTGAAGAGAAGATGGAACATTAAAATTATTCAAAACTTGAGAAATTAATAAGTTTCTATCTTTTGATTCACTCAAAAGAACAAGAATCATATAAGCTAACCCGGTAGGTTTTTTAACCTCGGTATAAGAAACAAGTTCATTAAATTTAAAGAATGGAAATTGAAAAGACGTTTCTAACTTAAACTTAGGCATATATCTTGTTCTCCTTATCTTCTAACACATCAGTATCATCAATTACTTTTCCTTCTTGTTCGATGGTGCCAATAATTTCTTCATAGACTCTAAAATTATGTCTATCATTGCCTTTTCCATTTATATCAGGAAGATCTATAACACCTTTAGATTCGAGATATCTTCTATTGCCAACAACAATTAAAAGCCTTCTTGCTCTAGATAAAGCAACATTAATACGTTGATAAGCTAAGATAAAACCGGGGTTAGATTTATTTGGATTTTCAGGATTTCTTACCATCGATAAAATTATGATGTCACGTTCATCTCCTTGGAAATCATCAACAGTGCTTACTATCATTTTTTCTTTGCTAGTATTAAAGGCGTCTGTTTTTACTCTTTCGCTCTTAAGTAACTCTTTAATCTTTCGTGCTTGGTCGCCATAAGTAGCAATAACACCAATGCTTAACTTTTCTTTACTAGGATTATCTTTAAAGTACTTATTTATTTTCTTAATTAACTCAACTGTAACTTGAGCTTCGCCACTATTATAAATAGAGGTCGAATCTTGCTCATGAGTTTCAGTTTTTTTGCAATCAATAAAATAGATGTGCTTTGATGGTTCGATAATGTTTCGACCATTTGAAATCATCTTTATGTTATGTTGCTTTAAATTATTTTGGCCACTAAAACCAATTCTAAGTTGACCTTGATAAAAATGATTAAAGACATCCATGATTTGTTCATGACATCGATATTGTTTGACTAACATTGTCTTATAATCGTCTGAAATCTTTTCAAATAGTGTTTTAAAGAAACATTCTTCATAAAGTGCTGTAAATTTCTTGTTAATATCAGGGTTAATTATATTTTCATCTAAGCCTTTGAAGTCATCTTCTCTCAACTTAGAAAATTCATACATTGGAGGAAGCTGACGGTGGTCACCAACTAAAATAATAGTCTTCCCATACAAAATAGGAATTAAAAGGTCGATGAAACTAGATTTAGAAACTTCATCAATAATTACAACATCAATCCCTACGGATTTTAAATCAATATCATCTATATTGAATTCACCTAATGAATTAATATTCTTACTACTAAATCTATCATTAGATGTACAAGTAATTCCAAAGACATTAGCGTTTTCAAAAAGATCTTTAGTGTATATCTTTCTATCGGCTTCGATTACTTCAGTTGACTCAAGATAATTAGCAATCTTTGTGTAAACAGGTATTTTCTCCTTATTTTCAGTTTCTTTCCTTGAATAATCGTTTTCAAGTTCTAGCCATTTATCATGAATGATATTTAGTGCTTCATCTTCAGTTAAATAAGGCTCAC
The DNA here is from genome assembly GCA_900542595.1 of uncultured Mollicutes bacterium. GTDB lineage: Bacteria > Bacillota_I > Bacilli_A > RFN20 > CAG-826 > UBA4951. Next base: position 2,107 of record UQOB01000046.1, read on the forward strand.
TAATTTCAAATTCTTTAAAGAAATTATTAATGCCATTAGTTAATTGATTTTTGCTTTCTTGAATGTCAGTGATTTCACTTTTATCCTGAATCACAATGATCTTTTGATTAATACCCTTTATTTGTTCATTAATGTCCAAGTTTTTGCGCTCTAAAGAATCAAGATGTCGCTTTACCTCATTTGTTTTCTCAGCAAGAGTTAATAAAGATTCGTTTTTTAAATCATTAATTTCTATCTTAATTTCATTAATTAAATCACTTATAGAATCTAAATTTTGAAGTAAGAAGTTTGTATTAAAGATTTTTGCAATTGATAAGTCAGAGAATGAATATTCAGTTTTATTTTGATTAAGCTGATTTGTTATTTCACGCAGTTCTTTTTTTATAGCATCGACTTCCCTTTTATTAGCCTCATCTTTAGCATCGCCAAACTCGTCAGTCATCTCATGAAATTTGCTACGTAATTGCTGACGTTTAATTTCTAAACTTGTTCTAACTGTTTCAGGGTTAATCTGCTCTAGTTCTTCTTTAAGCTTGGTCTCATTAAGTCTAAAGATGCTGTTAACAAAACTACCTAAATCATCTATTTTTAGAAATTCATTTTTATCTTTAAATAACTCTTCTAACTTTTTGCTAAGACTAAGAATAATGGTTTGATCTATATCTTCATCAAGCCTCAAACTATTTTTCTCGATGTGTCTTTTTGTTCTCTTTAAATTGTCGAGTTTTATTCTGGCTGTTTCAATATCATCTTGTAAATTTTGATTTTTTTGCTTAAGTTTTTTTGCTTGCTCATCCAAAAGAGAGATTTCTTTATTAGCTTCATCTAATATTGACTGATTCTTTTCTATCTTAGCTCTAAGTAAGTTTAATTTATTAAAGCGTTCATCAAATTCTTCTTTATTCTTCTTAAAGTTTTTATATCTTTCAATCGCTTTCTTTAAATTTGAACTGATGTTTTCATAGAAATTGTCAACCAAAAAAGAAGGATCATAATCGTTATTACCTTTCTTTTTATTATTAGAAGGAATCAAACGAATTGGAACAATCTCAGGAATTTTAGGTAGACGCTCAAAAACATTATCAATGGCTTTATGTGTTTCTGAAGATATTAAAACCTTCTTACCCTGCTTAACAAGATGAGCTACAGTTTCGGCAATAACTTGAGTTTTACCTGTTCCAGGAGGACCTTGTAATAGAAATATGCCATTACTTGCAACAGCTTTTCTTACTGCTTCTTTTTGTTTCTCATTAAGCGATTCCAAATACCATGTCCAATTTTCATAATTTGAAGTAGTAATTTCAGGCAAAGTATTTGGATTAAATAAATAGGTCGATAAATATGGGTTTTTAACATATCCAGAATAGAAATTATCTAGTGCTAAAGATTGTCTTCTTATCTTAGCTGTTTCGGCTCTATTATCGTAGACAATGTATTTGCACTTGAAGATAGTTTCTTTTTGCTTTTGGGTTAGTGCATCGGTAGTTTCATTAATTCTAAAATAGAGTGAAAAACGCTTTATTGTTTCATCTTCTTCTACTTGCTTTTTTGCTTGTGCTAATTCTTCGTTTAAATTATGTTCAGCATCTCTTATTTCGTTAAGAATATCATTTTTATATTTATTGTTGAGTTCAGCCTGTCTTTGTTTAGTAAAAGAGCTAATTTTGTCTTCACTTTCGGCTTTTAATTTATTTCGATATACTTTTAAAACATTCTTATTTCTTTCAACATAAAAGGCTCTAACATCAATTTTGCTTATCTCTTCATTAATAAGCTGAGCGATTCTACTTTGATAATCATCTTTAGATTCATCTTCCTCTTGCTTATTTTTTGTTCGTATATCTTTTCTAATCGCTTTTTCGATTTGCTCTATCTTTTTTATAATTTCATTATCACTATTAGCGTTTACATCAAAATCTAATGACGTATTCAGTTCATCTTCTTTTAAAACTAATAAGCTATTAATTCTATTGTTTTCTTCCTTTTCAAAAGCCTGTACAGATGCTTTAAGCTCATCTGCAATAATCTTTTTATATTTAGAGTTGATATCATCTTTAACATCAACAATTCTTTGGGCATACTCAGCATCAAGCTCTTCTAAATGCTCAATAGGAAGAATATCGCTAACAGTTAGTTTAAAACGATCGCCCAAAGCATATCCAACATTTAAAAGTTCCCCAATTGATGGAATTTTTCCATTAGGAAGAGCTTCATTAGGATTTTTAGTGGTTATAAACACATTATCACGAGATAAAGAACGAATTTTCATTTCTTCTTCGTTAATAAGTTTCCCGCGTTTCAATACTTTTGCACTTTCAAACGCCTTTCTATTTCTATCAATATTAAGTCTTATTAAAGGCAAAGATTCGGCATTTCCTACTTTTTCAGAAAGGATAACCATTTCACTTCTTGAAAATTCTTTATCATTATTTAATAAGTACTCTTCATAAACTGAAGCATTCACCTTATAGTCTCTTCTGTTAATAGCGTAAGAATCTATGCATTCAATTGAATTTAGTAAAAAATGACGTTTTGATTGTTCTTCTAAATAGTAATTGCGGAAATTGATATATTTATTCCATTCTTCATAAATTGAACGAACTTGAACAGGATTGTTGACTGTATAACAACTATCAATAATCTCCTTAACTTTATTTGGTGTAAAGTACGTGTCATTGTATTCAACATTTGTAACGGACCAAATATGAGCAAATTTTTCGTTTTTGGCAAATGCATTGCAAGCAATTAGTGAAGCCACAATATCGTTGGGTGACTGCATATTCTGGTCAATAAATTGCATTCCCTTAACCTGGAACATCTTGAGTTTTCCGCCTTCATAAATATCACCAATCAAGATAATATTTTGGTTATCAGGAAGAAATGATTTCATCTTAAGAGTTAATTCAGGCCTAATAACAACATTATTTAAGTATGTGGTTTTTCCGTTAGATGATTGGTGTTTTTCTCTTAAAAAATTGGGGCACGAAATGTAATATTTTTTAATTAATCCAGTAGGAAAACATGTTTCTATAAAACTTCTAAAAGATGACGTTTGTTTATCTAAAGGTAATCTTTTCTGGAGCAATTCAAATTGTTTGGTTAAAGAAAGATTATAGAATTCACTTTTTAATGATGAGTTTGACTCTAAATGCTCACAAAACGATAAAAACAAATATGCCATTATTACCTGCCTTTACTATCTATTTTTAAAATTTTTTATATATCCTTCATAGATTGAAAGATATTCTAGGAATTGATGAATTTCTGGAATAGTAGCGTCTTTAACTATATCAGCGACCTTCTCAAGAATTGTATTTTTAGTAAATTCATCAAGATCTCCAAATTTAGATAAAGTTGCTAGTTGCTTTTTTAGTGCCGCGTTTTCTTCAGCTAAAGCAGAGACATTTGAAGTCAATGATTCAATAGAAACTAAGGATTCTTTTTTGGTATTAATGCTCTCATTAAGGATACTATTAATTCTATTAATATATTTAGCCAAAATATCGGCATCGGATTCATCTAAAATTAGTTCTAGTTCTTCGGGAGTGTTTTTACCAAAGAGATACAGGATTTTCATTCTCTTATCATTAGGTATTTCTTCAAAACTATCTAAATTTCTGTAGTTATAGATAGTTGCTTTTGAAATATCTAAATATTTAGCTAAATCATTAACCTTAATGGAAAACTTAGTAACTAATCGTTCGAATAATTTTGTCTTCATACCACTACCTCAAGCAACAATATTATTTTATACTTTATAGTCTAAAAAAGTAAATAGATCTAAATTATATTGCTAAATTTAAAATTATAATTAGACAGATATTTACTTAATTTGACTATTTTAGATTTAAAAAGACTAGAGTTTTTGCTCCCTAGTCATTAATCGTTATTTCATGTCCGGATAAGAATATAAACGTTATTGATTTATCTTTAGGAACTATTGCTCTATCCAAGACAAAGTTGAATATTCTTTCATCAAATTCAGTCAATATTTCTCCTTTCCTTATTAGTTCTATAAACGCATCGACCCTGTTTCTTTTTAGCGCCTTTTCTTTCTTTTTTAACGTCAGATTATCAAGCGAAGAAACCTTGTTTTTATAAGAATTTTCTAGTGCTGCATACTTTTTCTTTCAAATCTCCTGGTCTTTGACAGTCCCAGTGTTTTCTTTCACGAGCGTTTCTATGTCCTTGGTCAACTTCTCCAATTCGCCGTTCAGCTTGGCAATCTTGATATCGATATCGCTTGTGTCGAGCCAATATTTAATCGTAGATGGCCTTATTCCATATTTTTTTGCAAGAAATCTTCTTCCGCCTTGACCATCAAGATATTCATTAATTACTTTTGCTTTAAATTCGTTAGTAAATCTCTTGGGTTTAGTCTTTTTATAATAAAAAACCTCCTAAGTGTATTTTAACTTAAGAGGTGTTTAATCTGATAATGGTGAACTAAATGGGGTTCAGTTCACAAAGGTATCAGGCATAATCTACGATAATGGTGACCCAGCCGGGAATTGAACCCGGGATTCAACCTTGAGAGGGTTGCGTCTTAACCACTTGACCACAGGGCCGCCCCGTAATTAAAGCATTACGGGAGGGAAGTTGCAAGTTAGAATAAACCGAGCCGCCGCTTGGTTTCTTCTTCCCCTAAAATATCGATAACTTCGTGGAGATTAGGGCTATTTTTACTGCAGGTTAAGGCGATACGAAGAATCTCAGCGGCATCGCTTAAATTCCCTAAGAACTTCTCCGGTTCTTTCTTATATTCCTTGTTGTTTAAGGCGAAGTTAAAGCTCCCCGCTACTTCTTTAAAGGAATTCCACCAGGTGCTTTCATCGACGTTAAAGAGCATCTTATATTTTAACGCGTGGAGAAGTTCACTTCTCGTTTCGCTTGGGACTTTATCACTGAAGGGTAAGCCCTTCTTTACTAATTCTTCATAAGTATCCTTAAAGAAGAACTTCGTTAAGTTTTCGACATCCGAATATTTAGCGTAATCCTTTCTGGGATTTGGTCGATCTTTTTCAATATCGAGAATCTTGATCATATAGTCCTTTTGGTCTTTAATCTTGTTATAAAAATCAAGACTATAGGATTTCGCCCAATCTAAGAGGGGTTCAATCATATCTTTTCCCCGGTAGGTGCTTAAAAATTCTTTCGCGAAATAGTTAAGTTTATCAAGGTCCATTAAAGCCCCGTCTAAGGCCATCTTCTTAAAGGAGAAGGTGAACTTCGATAAATCTAAGGTTTTATTTTCGATCGTCCATTCTTCGAAATTACTGTTAGCGATGCTCATAAGGTAAAGAAGTAAGCTCTCTGGCGGATAGCCTTCCTTTAAGAAATAGCTGACCGCCGCTTCCGGGTCTTTCCGTTTGGAAAGCTTTCTCTTATTTCCGTGATCGAGCTTCATGATGACCGGAAGGTGAGCGTACTTGGGATGTTCCCAGCCCAATGCCCTAAAGAGCTCTAAGTGGATGGGAGTGCTCGGAATCCATTCTTCCCCTCTCGTCACTAAGGTGGTACCCATTAAGTGATCATCCACCGCATGAGCGAAGTGATATGTCGGAAGACCATCACTCTTCAGGATGACGATATCGACGTCATTATCCGCGAGTTCTAAATCACCCCGAATTTCATCGTGGAACTTAATCTTTTTATTGTGGTCCCCTTCACTTCTAAAGCGGATGACCCAAGGGGTGCCGGCTTTAACTTTGGCGATTTGTTCGTCTAAGGTTAATTTCCGGTCTCTCGCGTAGATACCATAATAACCGGGAATAATCTTATTCTTTTCTTGGAAATCCCGAATAGCAGCTAAATCTTCCGGGGAACAGAAATCAGGATAAGCTTTCCCTTCTTTTAAAAGTTTAATGACAAAGACTTTATAGATATCCGCTCGTTCGGATTGTTTATAAGGTGCATAGATGCCTTTTTCTCCATCGGGGGTATATCCTTCATCCCCGACAATGCCGAAAGTGGCAAGTTGGTTGATGAGGTCTTCACTGGAACCCGCAATGGTTCGTTTCGTATCGGTATCTTCAATCCGTAAATAGAAAACCCCATCTGATTGTTTCGCGACGCGGTAGCCAATAAAAGCTGTAAACAAACTTCCAGTATGAAGAAAGCCCGTCGGGGACGGGGCAAACCTCGTCACCTCTGCCCCTTCTTTTAAATTCCGCGGGGGGTATTTTTTATAGATATCTTCTTCCGTTAAGTGGAAGGAAGGGAACAAGAGTTCCACCAAATCATTAACAGTTGCCATAGGGTCCTCCAAAGCGGGTAAATTATATGCTTTTATTCGTAAAATCGCTATTGCCAAATATCCTTCGTGGTATATAATTAAACACGCCTCGGCGATTTGCAGGTGTAGTTCAATGGTAGAACATTACCTTGCCAAGGTAAATACGCGGGTTCGATTCCCGTCACCTGCTCCATTCTTAACTCCTTAAGATGAAAATGACTGACCAACAATACATCTACAAAGGATTCAGCCGGCGGCAAAAAATATACTTAGGATTTAAAAGGGTACTGGATATCCTTTTTTCTTTTTTTGCCATCGTTTTACTTTCCTGGCTAATGCTTATCTGCGCGGTTCTAATCAAGCTGACCTCCTGTGGACCCATCATCTTTAAACAACAACGATATGGAAGATATGGTGTCCCCTTTACCATCTATAAATTTAGATCCATGCGAGTGGACTGCAAAGACATTAATCCCACTAATATGACTCAAGAGCAACACGACCAAATGGTCACCAAATGGGGCCATATCATGCGAAAATTATCCTTGGATGAATTACCCCAACTCTTCAATATCTTAAAAGGCGATATGAGCTTGATCGGCCCTCGACCTGACATCATTGAAGAGGAAGTTGTCATCGTTAAAAGTTCATTCGTTCCTTCCCCTTTCGCTGTCCGTCCCGGTAGGAGAAGGTCAGGGCGTCCGCCGCCATCTCGTACAGGTCTCCC
>UQOB01000047.1 GCA_900542595.1 uncultured Mollicutes bacterium
GCCACGGCGGTATTCTTGACCGGGTGGATAGTCACTTATTTGTTGCGCTCGGGGTGACGATACTTTCGATTTTCATCACTAACGGTTGGAATTTCTTCATTTGAGATGAAAAGAATATTGTTACTAGGAGCGACCGGCAGCATCGGAAGCCAAACCCTCGATATCATTGAAAAAGAAAAAGATAATTTCACTCTCGTTGGAGCGGCTTTTAATCGCAATATTGAAAAATTTACCGGGGTTTTAAAGAGATTTCCAGATTTAGAATACATCGGGGTCTCGAATTTTGAAGCGGGAAAAGAACTTCAAAAACGTTACCCGGATAAGACTATTTTTATTGGAGAAACAGCTTTAAAAGAGTTGATTGATAACACTTCTTTTGATATGGCAGTAAACTCTTTGGTCGGTTTCAGCGGCCTAGCCCCCTCCATCGAAATTCTTAAGAAAAATAAGATTCTCCTTTTAGCCAATAAAGAAAGCTTAGTCACCGGGGGAGAAATCATTGAGGACCTTTTAGTTAAGGGTCAGGGAAAGCTTTACCCGATCGATAGTGAACACGTGGCAATCAGCAAGTGTTTAATGAAAGCGGGTTCCCGGAAAGTTAAGAAATTAGTTTTGACCGCTAGCGGAGGCGCTTTTAGAAATAAAACCCCGGAAGAGCTTAAACACGTCACCTTTGAGGATGCTTTAAAACATCCGACCTGGAAGATGGGTTACAAAATTACCATCGATAGTGCGACCTTGATGAACAAAGCCTTCGAAGTGATGGAAGCCCATTATCTATTTAACTATCCCATCGATGATATCGACATCCTCCTTCATTACGAGAGCATGCTTCATAGCTATATCGTCTTAGAAGATGGAACCTTAATCGGTGAAGTCAATAAACCGGATATGCATGAACCCATCTTCTTCGCTCTTCATGAAGGAAATGTTCCTTTAGATGACATTAAAGAAGTAAAGAAACTCGAAGACTTCGGTCCTTATACTTATATCCCCTTTAACAAGAAAGAGCATCCTCTCATTGATTTTGTTTTACAATATTTTAAGAAGGGCAACGTTTACCCGACTGTCATCAATGGGGCGAACGAGGAAGCTATCGAACTTTTTAAAGAAGGAAAAATATCCTATCTAGAAATTGCTCAGGCTATCCGTTGCGCAGCTGAACACTTTGCCCCTATAATTAAGGTCGACCTTCCGTCCTTGACGGAAGAGGACAGGGCAAGTCGGCTCTTCGTCAGAAAACTTTACGCATAACCATCCATGAATACCTTTATTACCATCATTGTTTTAATTGTGATGCTTGGCATCTTAATTTTGACCCATGAATTGGGCCATCTTTTGATCGCGAAAGGTTTCAATGTTTATTGTTCGGAATATTCAATTGGCTTCGGCCCGAAAATCTTCTCTTGGCGAAAGAAAAACGGGGAAACCCAATACTCCTTAAGAGCGATTCCTCTCGGCGGCTACGTCAGCATGTTCGGGGAAGAAGCGGACCTGGAAGAAGGAGAAAAGATTCCTTTAAATCGCTCTTTAGCGGGGATTAAAACCTGGAAAAGAATCTTAGTGTTTTTCGGTGGTATCGCGATTAATTTATTCACCGCGATACTTTTCTGCTTTATTTACGCTTTCTGTTTCCCGTCTTACTACACCTCACAAGCGGTTTATAACGGTTTTGATGTAAACGGGAATCCTCTCAATGAAACGAGCATCGCCTCTCCCTCTGTCAGCTATGGTCTTTGGGCTAATGGCACTCTCGGAAACGAAAACATCACTAAAGAAGATAACCGCATCTTTAGTCCTCTCATCGTCGTCGATGATAACCTCAATCAAAGAGGTTATTTAATCGATAGTAACGCCTTAATCGATGGGGAAAGCTATGTTGCGGTCTATGAAAGCAATAGCTATAACGATGTTGCTTTCTTACCTTCTATCCGGTTCTATACCCCGAAAGAAGCTTATTTCCCGACGCCTTTAGAACGTTCCTTAGGTATCGTCAATCAACCGAATTACAACCTCGCTCCTTACACCTTTAAAGGGGAAGAAAAAGTCACTTTCTCTGTCCAATATTTAACGGGCTTAGAAAATACCGAAAATCGGCCTTTAGTGACACCGGAAAAGGAAGCGTTTAACCTCATCGCGAAAGCGGAAGGGGTGGCTCTTCAAGTCGAAAACTCTCCGATTAACATCAATATCGTCAGTGAGACCTATTGGCCGAGCGCGATGACGAGATTCAATAACGCCTGTAATTATTTCATGTATTTCTTTGAAATGATTGGGCTCGGGTTAGCCTCGTTATTCACCTTTAATTTCTCAAAATTAGGCAGCGTGGTCGCGATGGGAGGAGTCTTGTCACAGAGTTCCGCGATGATTGGGTGGGGGAGAACCTTCTTCCTTTATGGCGGCTTTATTTCCCTTAACTTAGCAATTTTCAACTTGCTTCCAATACCCGGTCTCGATGGGTGGCAAATCTTAGTTACCACCGTCGAGCGGGTTTTCAAGAAGCAAATACCTGACAAAGTCAAAAGTATTATGTCCTTGGTCGGCATTGGCTTATTGCTTCTTTTAGGCATTGGGATTATTTTTAGAGATGTGATTAATCTCTTTATTTAAAACTATGCAAAAGAAGATGCAGGATTTCCTAACATATCTCGGGATCAATGACTTTGACCGCTTTGACCTCTCTTTTGATTATATTGGGAAAGATGCCTTAGATCCGACCATCTTTAATTTAAGTATCCGGAAAGAAACCCCCTGGAACACTCAACAATTATCGGAATTTAAATTAGGCTTAGAGAATATCAATTGGAAATATAATCTCCGCTTCGCGTATGAAAAAGAACCATCGTTAAACGATATTCAATCGCTTTTTGAAAGCTGGACCTTTGAAGAATATCGAACCATTTGCCATGGGAAAATTAAGGTGACTAATCACCTTTTAACTATCGATGGGGATGATAATACTTCCCGTCTTTTCCCGAAATTTTTAGATTACTTAAAGTGGCTCTGTTACCCCTCTTATTTTGAAGAAGACACGATTGACATTCCCCTTCCCATGAAAGAAAAAGAAGTGGTCAGTATCGCGGAAAAGAAAACGGAAGCGGTCCATACGGTGGAAGTTAAAGAAGTAAAGAAAGAAGAAAGTTCTAATGAACTGACTGATATCGAAAAGAGCTTACTCGCCCAAGCGGAACAAGAAGCAGCCTTAGAGAGAGAAGAGCAACAAAAGAAACGTTTTAGAAGGAAAAAAGCCGGAGATTTCACCTCTCTTTTAACGATTAAAGAAGTCGAAAACTACCCGACCGGCAGCGGAATCCAAGTCATCGGAAAAATCTTTAATTTTGAATCGAAGAACACTCGAAAGGGCCGTTTAATGGCCACCTTTGGCGTCGGGGACGAATACTACGCGGTAAACGTGGTCCTCTTTGAAGGAAAAGAACTTCCCATCGAACTCTTAAACCAATTAAAGGATAACTTGAGAATCCGTTTAAAAGGAACCTTGGAGCTCGATTATAGCGGTGAAAAGCAAATCATGGGGCAAGGTTTAGAAATCCTGCCTGACGAAGAAATGCGTTCTGACCCGTACCCGGAAAAACGGGTGGAACTTCATCTCCACACAAAGATGAGCCAGATGGACGGGGTCGGGGATATTCTCGATTACTGTAAACTTGCTAAAAACATGGGTATGAAGGCTTTAGCGGTCACTGATCACGGGGTCATTCAAGATTTCCCCGAAGCGGAAGCTGCGAAAAAGAAAACCGGTATCAAGATTCTTTACGGCTGCGAATTCTATATGTTCGATAACCCGGTCTATTGTTACCGACCCAATGATAAAAGTATCCGGGACAGTAAATACTGTGTCTTCGACTTTGAAACCACCGGTCTTTCTAGTAAATACGATCGACCGACCGAATTCGCTGGTGTCATTTTCCAAAATGGGATGATCACGGATCGTTTAACTTTGTTTATCAATCCGGGACGACCGATTCCGGAAAAGATTGTTCAAAAGACGAGAATTACCAATGAGATGGTTAAGGACGCTCCAACCCCGAAAGAGGCGATTGGGACGATTCTTAAGTTTATTGGGGATGCTACGTTAGTCAGCCATAACGCCACCTTCGATGAAGGGTTCTTAAACTTGATGACCGAAGAAGCAGGGCTCCCGAAAGTCACTAACCCCATCATCGATACTTTAGCTTTATCGCACTATTTCTTCCCGGATGCAAAACGGCACACCTTGGAACATTTAAGCGTCAACTTAAAACTTCAAATCTACGATGCCGGAAGCGCTCACCGAGCGGACTATGACTCGGAAGTTCTCTGCCAAGTCTGGGAGAAGATGATTAATCTCTTCACCCAAAAGAATCCCAAGATGACCTTAAGAGACTTAGAAGAACTAAAAGACCATAGCCCTTTAATGTTTAAGCACTTAAAAGGTCATCACCTTATCGCTTTAGCTAAGAATCAACAAGGCTTAAAGGACTTATATCGTTTAATCAGCCATAGCCACGTTAAATATCTTTCCGGTGGGTCCCAACCGAAAATCCCGCGGGATGAAATCATTAAATATCGGGAGAATCTTTTGATTGGTTCAGCTTGTTTTAATGGGGAAGTTTTTGAAGATGCCTCGCACCGGCGGGATGATATTATTCAAGAGACGATGAAGTTCTATGATTACATCGAAATTCAACCGCCGGAGAACTATTCCTATCTCGTCAATATTGGTGATTTAAGTCAAGAAACCTTGTTGGATATTCTCCATAACATCGTCCGTTTAGCCGATTTAAATCATCAACCAGTGGTCGCGACCGGGGACTGCCATTACGTTAATCCCGAAGATAAAATCGCCAGAGACATCTATATCTTCAGTAAAGGCATTGGTGGTTTAATTCACCCTTTAAAACGGAGGCCGAAAGACGTTCCTCCCTTTGATAACCCTGATCAACATTTTAGATCGACCCAAGAGATGATGGATATTTTCACCCCCTTATTTGGTGAAGATAAAGCGAAAGAAATTGTTATTTCGAACACTAACATGATCGCGGATCAAATCTCGGATGTGCAGATTTTAAAGAACAAGTTGTACGCTCCGACGCCGAACTTACCGGGAAGCGATGAAAAGCTCAGAACCCTTTGCTATAAGAATCTCCACAAGATGTACGGGGAGAATCCTGATCATTTAATTGTGGAGAGACTAGAAAAAGAGCTTAATGGTATCATCAGTAACGGCTATTCCGTCACCTATTACATCGCGTATTTAATCGTCAAGAAAGCCCATGAAGATGGTTACATCGTCGGGAGCCGGGGAAGCGTTGGGAGCAGCTTGACCGCTCTTATGGCGGAAGTCAGTGAAGTTAATCCTTTACCCCCTCATTACCTCTGTCCGAAGTGCCATCATTTAGAATGGAATACGGATGATTCCATCCGTTCCGGTTTCGATTTACCAGAAAAAAGATGCCCGATTTGCGGAGAAATCATGATTCGTGATGGGCAAGACATCCCCTTTGAAACCTTCCTTGGTTTTAACGCGGAGAAGGTTCCAGATATTGACCTTAACTTCCCGAAAGACTATCAAAGTAAGGCGCACGCGTGCGCTCGGGTGTTACTTTCTACCCCGGAAGAAAACGAAAAGATTAAGAAGGGGGAACCCTTAGAAAGTCCTCATGTTATTAGGGCCGGTACGATCGGGACCACTGAAACTAAAAATGCTATTGGTTACGTTCGGCATTATTACGAAGAAATCAATGAAGATTGGTCAAAAGTTAGCCGGGCTTATATTTCCTATTTAGCCAGTAAATGTGTCGGAGTAAAAAGAACCACCGGGCAACACCCGGGCGGTATTGTCGTCATTCCTAGCGACATGGATATCTTTGACTTTACCCCATATCAACACCCGGCCGATGACCCGGATGCCGACTGGCTTACCACGCACTTTGGTTTCGATACGATGCACGACTCAGTTTTGAAGTTGGACCTATTAGGGCATAAAGACCCGATGGCCCTCCGGAATATGAGTTTATTGACCGGCGTTGATTTAAAAGATATCCCGATGAATGACCCGAAAGTTATTTCCTTATTTAATTCTTATAAGGCTTTGAATTTAAACAGCAATCCCTTGGGCTTTAAGACTGGCGCTATCGCGTTACCGGAATTCGGGACCGATTTCGTGCAAAGAATCCTCGAAGAAACGAAACCTAATAGTTTCAATGAACTTCTCGTTATTTCTGGCCTTAGCCACGGGACGGAAGTCTGGGCGAATAACGCTCAAGACTTAATTGAGAACGCGACCTGTTCATTAAAAGACGTCATCGGGTGTCGGGACGACATCATGAATTATTTAATCAGAATGGGGCTTCCTAATAAGCACGCTTTCACCATCATGGAAAGCGTCCGGCATGGTAAAGGCTTGAAGGAAGAAGATGAAAAAGCGATGCGAGAACATAATGTCCCCGAATGGTACATCAATTCCTGTAACCACATTCGTTATCTGTTCCCCAGAAGCCACGCGACCGCTTACGTCATGGGGGCGGTGAGAGGCGCTTACTTTAAGCTTTATTACCCCTTAGAATTCTATGCCACCTATTTCACGGTCCGCTGCGCGAAGTTTGATCTTTTACCGATGGTCAAAGGATTGGATGCGATTGTGGCTAGAATTAGGGAATTAGAGAAGAAGCGGGATGAGAAGAGAGACTTTAAAGATACCGATGACGATGTTTTACGGTCGTTAATCGTGGCCTGTGAACTCGCGGACCGGGGGTACAAGATTGAAAATATATCTCTTGAACGTTCGTCCGCTAGCGAATGGTTAGTCGATAAAGAAAACAATGCGATTATTCCTCCCTTCAGCGTCCTCGATGGCTTAGGTGAAGCGGCTGCTCAAACGGTCGTTGATGCGAGAAAAGATGGGCCTTTCCTTTCGAAAGAAGACCTCTATGAACGGACAAAACTTTCGGAAAAAGACATCAAGAGTTTGACTGATATTGGGGCGCTCGAGGGTTTAGGTGCTACAAATCAAATGTCGCTCTTTGATTTTTTCTGAGAAAGTGCTATATTTATCGGGCGCTTGAAAAACGCACGGGACGTAGCACAGCTTGGTAGTGCGCTTGGTTCGGGACCAAGAGGTCGCGGGTTCGAATCCCGCCGTTCCGACCATTTTTAAAAAACACCTATATTGCCTAGCCATTATAGGTTATTTTTTTATCAAAAATTACCAATTCGTGCTCACTATGTCGCATCCTGAATTTTTAGAGTCCTATCGTGACCGTCGAAAATAGTCAAAAATACCACAAAAAGTTCGAACCACCGCAATACGCATACCGCAATAGCACTTCGGGTTCGAATTTTCGCAAATTATAAATATGGATATAAAAGGAAAAAGATTTGTCATATTGATCTAACCACCGCGGAATCACAATTTCTGAAAAAATCTTTGTTTTAGTCGAAAATTGAATATTCAATTCAGCCATCGAAGCTAAATTCAAGGCTAAAGAGGATAGATGGGACTGTAGATACGATTATCGCTTATGCAACGCTTACCAGATATAAGCTAGATTATGAAAGTGTTGTGAAATAACAAGAAAATATCGAGGTTTTGTGATAAAAATAATAAGAGTTAAAGCAAAAGATACAAAGAAACCACCGGTTGCGTGATTTTACATATGATTGCATCTAATATTGAATTGTAAGGAGGTTAGTTCGATGAATTTAAGCGAAAAAATTATTAAGATAAGAGAAGAAAATAACCTTACCCAAGATGAAATGGCAGAAAAAATATTTGTTACTAGACAAGCCATATCTAAATGGGAAAGAGGAGTAAGTTATCCTTCCTTAGATGTCCTTCGTTTAATTTCAAAGGAATTTAAAATTAGTATGAACAATTTATTAGATGTAAGCGAAAACGAGAAGAACAAGGAGTACAAGCCTATAGGGTTCAAGCATTATGGTTTCATCATCCTATATGTTGTGATGCTTCTTATCGTTGGAGGCGCAATTGCTGCCTTCAATATTCTCATTAACGGGACGGATACAGAATTATGGGCGGTAATTTTCTACAACGCATTACTAGCAGTTGTCGCTCTTAGCATAATCTATATGCTCGTCCAATCTGTTATTCCTAATAGTCCGGTCCTTGTTGAATATAACGACTTCGGAATAAGGATTAGAACCTTAAAAGGAACAAAAGAAATACCTTTTCAAAAGATAACTTCATTAGAAATCAAGACTCACGGCAATTGGACTGCTGGAAGGCTGACGGTCAGGACTTTCGATGCGAACTATACTGTCTATCCATTGAAGGATCTAAACCAAGTCAAGACAGTTATTGATGAAGTAAAAATCTTGAATCGCTATTAATCAAAAATTGGTTTGATTAATGATATCGCTCTTCCTTTGACACCTTTCGGGGGGGAAGATAACGAATTCTGATTGTCGTGCTTATATGCATTGATAGGATTGCTAGCCAATGCGCGAAGCTTAAGGGAAGATGCATCAAAAGAAGCGAAGACGGGATTATCACGGAGAGGAACAAAAGCCTCTCTTTTTGTTGAAGTCAATACGAGGAGATTTTAAGTTTCCTATTTGAGACTCATAATCTCATTTTTCTTTTAGTCGAAAAATTAGCCAAAACATGGCTGAATATTGATTATGTGTACTACAAATTTCCAAATCATCAATACTGTAAGAACTTACAAGGTAAAACACATGCTGTTTTCTGGTTGTTTTCTGGTTGTTTTCTGGTTGCTATAGAACTAT
>UQOB01000048.1 GCA_900542595.1 uncultured Mollicutes bacterium
GTTTGTGTGGTCGGTGCAGGCGATATCGTTATCGATGGTGCCCGGAAGACCGACGCAGTCGATGCCCATTTCGGTGAGCTTTTTCGCGCCCATGTAGCTTCCATCACCGCCGATGACGACGAGGGCTTCAATTCCGAATTTCTTTAATTGTTCGACCCCTTTTTGCCGGACCGCTTCTTCTTTGAATTCCGGAAGCCGCGCCGTTCTTAAAATCGTGCCGCCACGGTTGACGATGTCACTGACACTCTTTCTCGTTAATTTTTCAATTTTTCCTTCAACGAGGCCGCGGTACCCATCGTAGATACCATAAACCTCTAAACCATAAGAAAGACCGGCCCTGACGACCGCTCTTATGGCGTTATTCATACCGGGGCTATCGCCGCCGCTGGTGAGAATACCGATTCTTTTAATCATATGTGAACCTCTCAAACGCTTACATTATATTATCCCTTTAAGGGATTTGGTATAAGTTAACGTTTGAAAAATGCAATTTTCTTTCCTTCTATTTTTAGTCGTTGAGCCTTTAAAGAAGAGGGAACTTTGTTTATAATTTTGTCCGTGAAAGATTTTAAGATTACTGACCTCCTTTCTTTAGAAAACCTCGGGGACTTATCGAACAATGATTTCCAGGTTTTAAAGGAGCTTTATCTTCCGATTATCGGCTGTAAAGCTCTCGGTCTTTATTTTGCTTTACGGAGAGAAAAGAAAGCTTTAAAAGTGGAAACCTTCCTTAAGAAAGCCGGTCTTAGTTTAGGAGAATTAACCGGTTTACTCCCTTATTTAGAAGGGGTCTCTCTCGCGAGAACTTTCATCGATAAACTCGATAAAAGCAAAGTTACCATCGAAACTTTAAAACCCTGTGGTTACGGAAAATTCTTCGATAGTATCGCCTTAAGGGAACTTTTAAAAGAAAAGATCGGGGCAAAGGAATACCAAACTTTAGTGGAAGAAATACCCCCTCGTTTAGATACCGAAAAACTTCAAGAAGTGACCAGTAAATTCAATGAGGTTTATACCTTGAAGGACGCTAACGTGAATGAGCCGAAGAAGTTCTATAAAAAGAGTCAAGAACTTCGTTATACCTTCGATGAACAAGCTTTCTTAAGAGCTTTCCTTTCTTATTCCCCGAACTTAGAAACTACCACCCTAACGAGTAAAGAGCTCCGTTCTCTCGCGGAAATCCAAGCCATCTTCGGGGTCGATGAAGCGGTCCTCGCGGAAATCCTTTACCAAGAAGCTTTCGATCTCTTTAAACCGGTGGGGAAAAGAGTGGACTTTATGAAGCTCCAAAATGCTTTACTCCAATACAATTCTTCCCCCTTAAAACCGAAAGTTGCTCCCAAGAGTGTTCTCGCGGTCAATAGTCCCTTAAAGAAAGACATCAAAGATATGGAAGAGTTAACTCCCATCGATTATTTGACCAAGTTCCAAGGGGGGCATATTCCCGCTTCTAGCGATATCGCTTTGATCAAATATTTAGTCAATGAGATGGGTCTTAATTCATCTGTTTGTAACGCCTTAATGCTTTACTTAATCACCACTAATAAAGGGATTATTCGGCGTCCTCTCGCCGAAAAAATCGCGGCTTCTCTCGTCCGCAACGGCATCGAGACCGCTTATGATGCGGTGGAGTTTTTAACGACGGTTAAGAAGGAAAATAAGAAACCGGTCACGAAAGAAGAAGCGGTTCAAAAGGTAACTAAAGCGGAACCCGTTAAAGACGATAAAAAAGAAGAAAAAGATCATCTGGATGAAGAGCTTGATGAGCTCTTGGAAGGTATCTAATGGAAGAACTCAAGAAAGATTTAACGAAGTGGAAAGTCGCCACGAATAATGAGCTAGAAAACGGCATCAAAAACGATGTTAATTTTCAAAAAGCTCTGCAAAACCTTGATTTTTCTAATGAAGAAAAGGTTCATTTTAAAAATGATCTTTTAGCCTATTATGAATCCTTTAAAACTTGCGAAAAATGCAAGGGTTTAAAGACGTGCAAAAGCTTCTCTTACGGCATGCAAAAAATCATTCAAAGAATCGATGGCTACCCGACTTTAGTCATTGATTATTGCCCTTTCTATAAAAGCGTGAAAGGCATGGAAGATTCCTTCTTAATCTATGACTTTCCCCAAGAATGGTTTGAGACTAAAAACCCGGAAACTGATCATTTAAAGAAACTTTTACGGGCGATATTGAGCTTTTTTAAAGGGGATAAATATTTCTTTTATCTTCAAGCCTCAAATTTAGAAGAAGTGGAACACCCGGTTGCCTTCTTAGTCGGGAAAATTAACCTCAAAGGAACTAAAAGAGCAGCGTTCATAAACACCCCAAACCGGGTTAACGAACTGAGGAATCTGACCTTTGAAAGAAATAACCATTCTTCATCGATATTGAAGACCCTTCAAGACGTCGATACTTTGATTCTAACGTCCTTTGGAGAAGAATATAAAACCGATTACACCCGGGACAGCATCATCGTTCCCTTAATTAAAAGCCGGATGAAAGAAGGAAAGAAAACGATCTTTATCTCCACGATGCCCCTTAACCAAATCCATACCTTATATCAAACCAGCAATCGGGGTTCTTTCTTAATGGCGAAAAACCTGGAAGAAACAATCAAAAATAACGCGGAAGAATACGTTCAAACTTCCTCCCCGGAATCTTATCTTTAATGTAACTTTTGATAAATCTCGTCGAGCTTACTTTCGAGCTCTTTTTCCGTTCCATTGTTATCGATGATAATCGGACAATATTTTTTGATAATCGAATTCGGATACTTCGGATAAAAACTAAGGAAAGATGCATCTTTTCCCCGTTTCATTAGACGGTTTATAATCGTTTCGTCACTGGCTTTAACAAAGATATTTAAGCCCGTTAATTCTCTTAAAGGAGTGGAGAGTAAGAGGGGCACTTCGATGACCGCTCGACCTTTGTTTTCCAGGCGTTTTAAGATTTCATTAACGACTAATGGATGAATTAAATCATTGATGGCTTGGTGCTTCTTTTCATCGTTTTTAAGAAGATTAAAAAGCTTAGTTCGGTCAACTTCATTGTCCGTAATAACTTCACTTCCGAAGGCTTCTTTTAAAAGTTTAATAACTTCTGGCTTTTCATAGAGTTCATGGACAATTTCGTCGCTTGACAATGCGTAAAATCCGTGGTTTTCAAAGTACTTGGTGACGGTGCTTTTTCCCGCGGCGACGGGGCCGGTGACCCCAATCCAAAGCGGATGCTCTTTATCTTCTTGGCAGACCGGACAATAAGTGGTGCCGCGGCCATTGACTTTAATCTTTTTTAAGGGAGTGCCGCAGGTGACGCAGGGTTCATTGTGCCGCCCATAAACTTTTAAAAGAATTTGGAATCTCCCATCGATTCCTTCTTCTGGGTGGTAGCTTCTAATCGTGCTTCCTCCGAGTTCGATGGCTTTTTCTAAGACTTTTCGGCTATTTAAAAGGAGGGTTTCGGCTTGATTTTTGGTGATGGTTTTGGCGTTCTTTAAGGGGTGGAGTTTGCTTAAAAAGAGCACCTCATCCGCGTAGATATTCCCTAAACCACACATGATAGTTTGGTCGAGTAAAGCTTCCTTGAGTGGCGCGTTCTTTTTACTCAGCTTTTTATAGTATTCATCGGCGTTTATATCCCAAGGCTCTTTCCCTAATTTCGATAGAGGAAGCGTGGAATATAGCTCCTCTTTCGTTCTTAAAAGGATGATTCCAAATTTTCTTTGATCGTTATAAGTGAGAGTGGTGCCATCGGTGAAGGTGAAGGTGACGATATCATGCTTTTCTTTAATTCTTTTGTCGTTCTTAAAGAAATACTTCCCTTCCATCCTTAAGTGGCTGACCATAAATAGATCATCGTTCAATTTGAAAAGAATGAATTTTCCGTGACGGAGGATGTCTTCGATGGTTCTTCCTTTAACTTCCTTTATGAAAGTTTCAGTATCCCCTTCATTGATTGCTTTCTTATAAAAAATATCGATATCGGCTATCGTTTTTCCGATAACTTCTTTTTTAAGTAAACCGATAACAGTGGTAACTTCAGGTAATTCCGGCATTTTATTACTCCTTCGCGTCGTACCAGGTGTGGCCATAGCCAAAACTGACTTCTAACTTCACGGGTAGCTCTACCGCGTGGACCATGATATCCGCTACTTTTTCTTTGATGATTTCGATTTCTTCTTTCGGAGCCTTAAAGATTAGTTCGTCATGGATCTGGAGAACCATTTTCGTTTGAAGTTTTTCTTTGGTTAAGAAGTCATCGACTTTAATCATCGCGGTCTTAATGAGGTCAGCTGCGCTACCCTGGATGGGGGCATTTAAAGCTGCACGTCTGGCTGCTTCTCTT
This sequence comes from uncultured Mollicutes bacterium, assembly GCA_900542595.1. Taxonomy (GTDB): domain Bacteria; phylum Bacillota_I; class Bacilli_A; order RFN20; family CAG-826; genus UBA4951. Next base: position 4,342 of record UQOB01000048.1, read on the forward strand.
TTTGCGTAGTTTCTATCATTAATATCCCTTAAATATCTTCTTCGACCGAACATTGTGGTGACATAACCATTCTTTTCAGCGTTATCCGCGATATTTTGAAGGTAAGTATAAATTTCCGGATAAGTGTTATAGAAAGTATCGATGATATCTTTGGCTTCTTTGACGGAACAATTGATTTGTTCGCTTAACCCATAGATGGTCGTCCCATAGATAATAGCGAAGTTAACAGCTTTCGCTTTCCTCCGCATTTCCGGGGTGACATCGGTAGTATTAAAGATTTTGGCTGCTGTTTCACTATGGACGTCATGACCGTTATTAAAGACATCGATATATTTTTGGCAGTGGGAGAAGGCTGCTAATAAACGAAGTTCGATTTGGGAATAGTCGAAAGAGACGATATAGGTATCAGGGTCATCATAATAGAAGGCCTTTTTAATATTTTTTCCTTCTTCATCTCTCGCGGTGATGTTTTGCATGTTAGGGGATGATGAACTTAATCTACCGGTGGTGGTTTCCGCTTGATTAAAGTAAGAATGAATCTTGTTATCTTCTTGGATATGGGGGATCAAACCATCGATATAAGTCGATAATAGTTTCGCGTACTTCCTATAATCCAAAATAAGAGGAATAATCGGGCTACTATCTTGAATATCGGTCAAGCTTTCGACCGATGTCGAACCACCCCGCGGGTTCTTGAGACCCATTTTATTAAAGAGAGTATCCGCGACTTGTTTCGGACTATTGAGGTTAAAATGAGTACCCGCTAAGTCGAAGATTTGTTTCTCATCCTCATCTTTCTTCTTTTGGAAATCTTTCCCGAGCTCCATCAAGATATCTTTATGGAGGGGGAAGCCTTCTCTTTCCATCTTCATTAAGACGCGGGAAAGGGGGATTTCGGTATTGAGGTAAAGATTTAAAGATTGAGTAGAGGTTAAAAGTGACCGGGCTTTGATGATCGATTTTTCAGTGTCGCCCGCCATCAGCATGGTGGTTTTCGCTTTATGAAGGTCAAACAAATTGATGCTTTCATTGCCATTAATATCGAAACCGAAACTTTGATAGACCGCCTCCGGACTATTAGTGGAAGAAGTATCGATCAAATAATAGGCGAGAAGTAAGTCGTCATCGACGTTATTGACTTCGATATTGTACTTACTCATTACATATAAAAGAGCTTTTCCGTCATAAGTTTTAATAGCAACGGATGGATCTTTTAAAAGTCTTTTCGCTTCTTCATCTTTTACGAAATCTTGGAAATCTAAGTAGTAAGTTTCGTCATTAAAACTAAAGGCGACGCCCTGCGGTTCATCGGTGTGGTAAGAAGCATAATCGATATCGAGTGTGACTGACACCACTTTACTATCGGTATGGGGGAGGTTTTTAACTTCTTGCCCTTTAAATTCCGCTTGTTGGGCTTCCGCTTTTTTAAGGCTTTTCGGGAGCCTTGATAATAAAGATCTTAATTCATATTTTTGGGCGAAAGAGTTAACGGTCGAGAAATCGTAACCTTCATAGACTAAATCTTTTAAGGTGAAGGGGAGTTCGACGTCCGTTTTAATGGTCGCTAAACGTTTGACCTTTTCCATCTGTTCCGTTTTCGCTTCGATATTGTCTTTAAGCTTTCCTTTTAATTCACCTATGTGGGAGATAATTCCATCGATGTTATGGTAATTTTCCAAGAGTTTAACCGCGGTTTTTTGCCCGACCCCCGGAACGCCGGGAAGGTTATCGCTATCGTCACCGGACAGGGCTTTAAAATCGGGTATTTGGTCCGGGGTCATGTTCATCGTTTCTTTTAAGGTAGTCGGGGTCATCTTTTGGATGTTACTTAAACCGGTCTTTAAAAGATTGACGGAGATATTGTTATCGATAAGCTGGAGATAATCTTTATCGCTGGTATAGATTTCAACGTCGTAATTTTCTTTCGAGGCTAACTTAGCGATAGTGCCGCAGAGGTCATCGGCCTCCACTCCGTGGAGTTCAAATTGGAAGACGTTTAAAGCAGTTAAAAGTTCTCTCGCGACCGGGAATTGTCTCACTAAATCTTCCGGAACAGGGGCCCGGTTCGCTTTATAGTCTTGGAATTCTTCCTTTCTAAAAGTCTTACTATCTTTATCGAAGGCAACAAAGAAAGCGGTGCCATCTTTCGCATCGTTTAAGAGCTTACTTATCATGTTACTGAAGGCAAAAATAGCGTTAGTGGGAAAGCCTTCTTTGGTCCGCATGATGTTACCGCTATACGCGGTAGCGTAGTACGCTCTAAAAAGCAGACTATTTCCATCAATGATAATGATTTTATTGCTCATGCTTGTTCCTCCGGTTTTTTGATTTCACGAATGATGTAACTATCTCTTTTGCCCCGTGTGATCTGGATTTTAAAGAAGAGAGGTTCATCTTTATCTAATAAAGAATAATACTTGGTGTATTCTTCATCCCACATGATGAATTCGTTATCGTTTAAATCGTCATAAACACTGACGAAGGCCATCGGTTTACCTTTCTTAGTGGTGATGGTTTTCACACTCTTCAAAAGGGCTAAGACTTCATAGGTGCCATTCGGCATTTTATCGATGTCACCTAAACTTATCGCGTGTATCCGTTTCACTTCATCTTTATAGGTAGAAAGAGGTGAGACAGAAAGGGCGATCCCAAGTGTTTCTTTTTCTAAGTTAAAGTTCAGCTTCGGATCATCAATATCTTCTTGGTAAGCTGGTTTTTCAAAATCAAAGTTTAAAAGCAGTTCGGTTCCGTCTTTCCCGTAGAACATTTCGGCGTATTTGATCGCTCTCGGAGCGGTCGCGCGTAAAGTGGCCCGGTTGACATTAAAACAGTCGAGAGAGCCACTATCGATGAGTCGGATTAAAAGGGGCAAGGTTAGACCGCTCTTTTTCGCCCGCTTAACGAAGTCAAAAAAGTCGATGTAAGGCCCATTTTCTTCTCGTTCATCTAATAGATTATGGATGAAGATGGTCCCGACATTCTTAATCGAACTTAAGGGTAAAAGAAGGTTATTGTTATGGACGACAAACTTATAAGAACTATCTTGAACAGAAGGGATGAGAATCTTGATATTGAACCGCCGCATTTCGCTCATGGTGTCCCGAGCTTTCTTTTCTGCTAAATCTAAGGTGTCTAATAAGGAACAATAGAATTCGAGAGGATAGTGTTTCTTGAGGTACGCCATTTGGCAAGTGAGATAGGCGTACGCTACAGCGTGGCTCTTATTGAAGCCATACGAAGCAAATCTTTCAATGAGTTCAAAGACTTCTTCCGCTTGTTGACGGGTCTTATTTTTCTTTAAAGCCCCCTCAATAAAGCGCGCTTTTTCTTTTAAAATCGCCTCATGATTTTTCTTACTAATCGCCCGTCTAAATAAATCCGCTTCACCAAAAGTAAAGCCTGCCATTTTCTGAGCGATCTGCATGATTTGCTCTTGATAAATGATGATGCCATAGGTCTGAGATAAGATATCTTTTAAATCGTCATCGATATAGGTGACTTTTTCTCTTCCGTCTTTCCGTCTCGCGAAGGTTTGAATCTCTTGCATCGGACCCGGACGATAGATAGCTTCCAGTAGGGCGACACCCAAGAATTCGGTCGGCTTTAAGAGTTTAATCGCCTGCTTAATCCCAGAACTTTCTAATTGGAAAAGACCCATCGTTAAGCCTTCGGTAATCAAAGATATGCTTTCCTTATCTTCGTAGGGGATATCTTCATATTTAAGAGTTTTTCCAGTATCGATCTTAATTCTATTGAGAGTTTCACTGACGATGGAAAGGTTTCTTAAACCTAAAAGGTCCATCTTGAGGAACCCTTGTTCTTCAAGATAATCTTTTTCTAAAAGAACTGTCGCTCCAATCGCGGCGTCATAGCTGGTCGGAGCGCAGTCTTTTAACGGTTCATCGTTAATAACTAAACCCGCCGCATGGAGCCCTTTTTGCCTGGGTAAGCCTTCAATTTTGCTGGCTAAAGCAACCATTTGAAGATAAAACTTATCGCTATCAACGATGTTTTTAAAAGGTTTACTGGTCTTATAATCTTCCCTTAAACTTAAGCGATCATTGATGATGGTTTGGATGACTTGATTAACTGCATTATCGGAGTACTTCTTATAGACCCGACTGATGTCTCTTAAGGCTTCCTTAGCCCCGATTGTTTGGACCGCTAAAACGTGAGCAACCTTATCTTTCCCGAATTTATCGATTAAATAATTGACGACTTCTTCCCGACGAGTGTCTTGAAAGTCAACGTCGATATCAGGAAGAGACTTTCTTGCCGGATTAAGGAAACGTTCAAAGTAGAGATCATACTTTAAAGGATCGACAAGAGTGATGTTTAAAAGATAAGTGACGA
>UQOB01000049.1 GCA_900542595.1 uncultured Mollicutes bacterium
GGCCCCCCGGGAGGAAAAAAAAAAGCCCCCAGCCGTAATAGCAAAAGCCGTGCCGAAGAGAACTAAATAGAGTTGATCGTAGCCAACCTCAAGTCCCATGGATTTCATCAAGAAAAAGGGAATTATGTAATAAATTGCCATAGTTATAGTTTTAATAAAGAAGCAGGCAATAAAAGTTTTCCAATGGGTGAAGATTTCTTTAAAAGATGTTTGGGCATTGTTGCAGTATTCATCGAGCATTGGGAGTCGCTTTTGCAAATGCTTCCCAATGAATTTGATTTTGCACAATAAATGAAATATACCATAAATACCCTTACGTATAGTTTTGCTTGTGCCTAAAGCAATCATGAAAAGCAGAACTAAAAAGTTAATAATGAAGCCAACAACAGCGACCCATTTAAACCAAGATAAATCAGAATTGAAGTATTCCCCGGCTGCAGAGAGATTTGCGGTGAAATCATTCCAGAAGAATAAGGATATTAAAGCGAAAACGTTAGTGACCAACATGTAGGTGGTGAAGTTCGCTAAGATAACACCGGTTCCTTGAGCAGTGGTGGCGTTGCATTTGGTGTAAGAATAGATTTGGAAGGGTTGGCCGCCAGTTGCAAAAGGGGTGATGCCGTTATAGAAGTGTTCACTGGAACCAATCATAAAATCATCAGCGAATGTTGATTTAAAAGAGGACGCTTTCGCGAATAAGTGCAGGGTGAGGGGCCAGAGAACAAAATAGGCAGCCGCAAGGACAAAAGCTATTAGTAAATAAACCCAGTTATTGCTATTCCCGATTTGTTTAATGGTGTCACCGATGGTTTCGAGTTCCCCGAAGGATAAGAACAAGGTTAAAACCAAGACCGTCATCGCGGCTAAGAAAATAAGATTAGAGATGTTTTTGCGGCGATTTTTCTTTTTTCGAAGCTGTTCAGGTGTTAATTGTTTCTTTTCTTCCGGAACCCCAAATACTTCAATTTTCGTTCCATTATGTTCTTCAACTTTTTCTTCGTCTTTTGTCTCTAAAGGTTCTTTTTCCATCGCAGTCACTTTCCAGTTGATGTTATTCTACTATTTAAATTAGTTAGTGCCCATACTTTTAAAGTGTAAAAAGCGATTTTATATGTGTTACTTTCTTTCCGCGATTTCTCATGGGATAAAAGGTAGAAGGAAGAAACAAAATGTTATACACTTAAGCGCGTGCGTCCGTAGCTCAGCTGGACAGAGCACTTCCCTCCTAAGGAAGGGGTCAGGCGTTCGAATCGCCTCGGGCGCGCCACTTCATTAAACCCGTTATTTTCAAAAAAATAATCGCGAATTATCAGCCTTATTCTTGACAAAGATGGCCGAGGGGTTTATCTTCTTAAATGCTTTCCAGAATTCTTGGGGCGTTAGCTCAGCTGGGAGAGCGCCTCCATGGCATGGAGGAGGTCGAGAGTTCGATCCTCTTACGCTCCACCAAGAGAAAGCAAATCAATCTCCGAAAAGGAGATTTTTTGTTTTAATAGGATGTTGCTATAATTAATGAAGATTAATGGACGGAGGTCCTCTATGGATTATAAGGAAGAAGCTTCCAAGATTAAAAGCCGCTTAAAATTGGGTGATAAGTGTCGTTTACTTTATGGCGATGGAAATTGGTATATAAGAGGCAACGACAAGGCCGGTTTAAAGAGCGTCGAAATGCATGATGGACCTTGCGGTCTTATCGTCTATCCTCCCGTCGTTAAAGGGGAGCCAAGAAAGGGGCCTTTAACCTCTATTTGTTTCCCGGTGCCCGCTTTGATGGCCAATACCTTTAACTTTGATTTAGAAGCAAAGGTCGGGCGGACCATGGGGATGGAAGCGAGGAGACTATCCACCGATTTAGTCTTAGCGCCCGGCGTTAACATTAAACGTAATCCCTTATGTGGGAGAAACTTTGAATATTTCTCGGAAGATCCCTATTTAGCCGGAATGATGGGAGCATCCTTCATTAAAGGGATGCAGTCGGCCGGGGTCGGATCTTGTCTTAAACATTTCGCGTTAAATAACCAAGAATTCCATCGTTACACTGTCAGCTCAGAAGTCGATAAACGGGCGATGTTTGATCTTTACTTAAAACCATTTGAAATCGCTGTTAAGGAAGCCAGACCGTACGCAGTGATGAGCTCTTATAACCGCATCAATGGTGTCTATGCTTCTAGCGATACTTATCTTTTAAAAGAAGTCCTTCGGGATAGCTGGGGCTTTGACGGCATCATCATGAGCGACTGGGGTGGAATGGAAGATTCTATCCTCAGCCATAATTCTAGTCTTAACCTCGAGATGCCGGGTGTCGAAAATCTCAAAAACCCTTTAAAACGCGCGGTAAAAAAAGGAAAAATCGATTTTAAGACCTTTGATCAAGAAGTCCAGGAACTTATTGAACTGAGCTTAAAAGTCCATGATAAACCCGTCTTAGATGAGCTTTATGACATGGATAAAGGTCGGAAAGTTGCTCTAGATGCCGCGGAAGAAGGAATAGTTCTCGCGGAAAATAAAGACCATATTCTCCCCTTTAGTAAAGAAGAAACCATCGGGGTAATCGGTGGCTTAGCGAAGTCTCCTCGTTACCAAGGTGATGGAAGTAGCCACGTCACCTGTGAACAACCGCTTTCCTTGTACGACGCGATTTTAAATATTAAGAAGGAAAACGTCGGTTTTGCTCAAGGGTATCCTTTAAAGAAGGACGAAGTAGCGGATGAATATTTAAGTGCCGCGCTCGACTTAGCGGCAAAGGTGGACAAAGTGGTTCTCGCTATCGGACTTTTAGAAATGTCGGAATGCGAAAACCATGATCGGGATACCATGAAGATTAGGCCTGAACAATTAGCCCTGCTCGATGCTATCTACGCTATCAATAAGAATATTGTGTTGGTTGTTTACGCTGGAAGCCCGGTTGAACTACCGAACGTCAGTAAAGCCAAAGCGGTGGTCTTAGCTTATCTTCCCGGTGAAAAAGGCAGTGAAGCGCTCGCTAATGTCTTACTGGGGAAAGTTAATCCTTCCGGCCATTTATCAGAATCGTGGCCTTATAAATATTCAGATGTCCCTTCCGCGGGTTACTTTGATATCCCCGGTGACATCGCACTGTATAAAGAAAGCATCTTTGTCGGTTACCGGTATTACCTAACAACGAATACTCCAGTCCTCTATGAATTTGGTCGGGGCTTAAGTTATAGCGAATTCTCCATCACTGATTTTAAAGTCAGTAAAGACACTTTAACGCAGGACGATGAAGACATAACCATCCGCTTAAAAGTTCATAATCTCAGCGATATCGACGGGAAAGCGGTCGTGCAAATTTATCTTAGCCGTTTGAATGAAAACGAAATCAATCCTCTTCGAGAATTAGTGGGCTTTGAAAAAGTTTTAGTTAAGGCAAAAAACGAAAAATCTTTGAAAATCACGCTTAAAAAATCCGTTTTTGAGAGATTTTCACTCAATGATAACAAGGCAATAATCCCTAGCGGCAAATATAAGTTAAGCGTGGGATTCTCTTGTTCCGATATTAAAGATTCCCGGTTTATCAACATCGAAAGCGATGATCAAATTCAGGATGAAGTTAATGACTTCCCTTTCTTAAACGACTTTAGAAAAGGAATTAATAATAACTATCCCTCTAATGAGCTTGAGAAGTTATTAGGGCACGCTTTACCGAAGGATTACTTTAGAAGAAGTAAGCCTTTTGATATGAGTAACACCTTTAATGATATTGCCTCCACTAAAGCGGGTAAGAGAGCCATTAAATATATTAGAAAGAAATATGGAACTGGCGACCGGGGGAATGAAGTTGAAATGCTCCTCGATAGCCCGATTAGACAGATGGTCATGAGCGGTGAAAAGCATTGGCGGCTTAAGAGTTACGTCGACTTTGCTAACGGAAAAATCTTCCGCGGCATCTTGACTATTCTCTTTGACCATCGATAATAATTTCTCTTATGCTTATTTCCCTATTTTTTATCTTGCGGCATATCATCAATAAAAGTCATCATCAACGTTCGGACTGTAATCCGGCGTTTCCCTTTTTTCAAGCTTCGGATTTTAATCTTAAAGACGAAGGATTTTCCTTTGTTTCTGATGGAATGACCCTCTATGGTTCCCGTTACTCAAAGGAAGACGTTCCTTGTAAGGGCTTAATGATTTTTTTCCATGGGATCGGAGCGGGGAGAACCGCCTATCTCAGGGAAATCAATTTCTTCTGTGAACATGGTTACTTAGTGTACGCTTTCGATAACTATGGATCGGGTGAAAGCCAAGGGAGGTATATCAAGGGTTTAGGTCACGTGAATATCGACATTGAAGCCTTCTTTAAATTCCTTGATCAAGACCCGAAAACCCAAGGTTTAAAACGTTACGTGGTAGGCCATTCTTGGGGTGGCTATGCGACTTTAGTCAGCTTAAAGAATGAACACCACATTGAAAAAGCGGTCTGTTTTAGCGGTTTTGTAAAACTCTCGATGGAATATTCTTCCTATATTAAGCAAGGCGTCGCTAAAATCTTCAGTTTTGTGATTCCGTGGGTCCTTTATTCCCAATTAGGGAAATGGGGTAATTATTCGGCGGAAGAAGCGTTAAGAACGACCAAGACAAAACTCCTCTATATTCAGGGGGATAAAGACACGATGGTTCCCCCGTCTGTCGGGTATGATTACATCAACAAACTATTTCCGAATAAGAAAAACATTAAAACCATGCTCGTTAAGGGGAAAAACCATCAACCTTGGCGGAGCTTTGCGGCCGAAAAGTATTACCTTCAATGCATGAGTAAGCATATGGGCAATCCCTATAAAAACATCGATGAAACGATGGATATTTATAAAGCGACGGAACTCGATGAAAAAGTCATAGCATCCGTAATCGACTTTTTGAACGAATAAATGTATATTATTAGGGCTGCGCTGGTGGCGGAATGGTATACGCGCTAGTCTCAGGAGCTAGTCGGGCAACCGGTGTGAGTTCGAGTCTCATCCAGCGCACCAATCGCCTTATTTATCTCATTCCTTGTTGTAATTGAGCCGGGAAGTGGGTATATTAAATGCGCTTTGCGGATTATGCGCCCGTAGCTCAGTCTGGATAGAGTGCAAGCCTCCGAAGCTTGAGGTCAGGCGTTCGAGTCGCCTCGGGCGCGCCATTCTGCAAATATTGCCGAGTGATCGGCATTTTTTTTATTTTGTTTATCTCTTGGGCTATTTAATTATCTGTCTTTTGCATAACTTATATTGGTAAGTAACATTATGTATTTAATTGTAAAGAAATGTCGACATTGTATATTACACTTGTTAAAAGGCGACACTTGATAGTTTTATCGTTTTCACTCTTTGTGTTTTTATTATCTTCTTCCAGTTTTCATATTGATTTTCTACATTAGTAAAGTTGGAAAATATTCTAGTAATAGACAAACGTCTAAAAAATATTTAGAATATAAGCATGCCAGCAAGAGATAGACGTTTTAGAAAAACAGAGAAAGATATAAAGGATGCTTTCATTAAAATTGCCTACAAAAAACGAAAAGATGAAGGCAATAGATGGCCTACTTTGGAAGAAGTCTTAGAAAACGCTGATATTAATCGGTCAACCTTTTATCTTCATTATCCTGGGATGGAAGAAGTTGAAAAATCGGTGCTCAGCGATTTTATTGTCTTGTTTGAGATGTCTGAGTTTCCAACTACTGATGAAAAAGCCGCCTGGACTGTCTTGCTTCCTTTCATGAAAAAGTATTTAAAAGACTTCGTAGCCCTTTATGTTCTTGATCCAAGAGGTTTACTAGATAGCCTCTTTAATCGTTATGAAACGATGATGGGTGAACAAAAAAGCGATAATCCATATCAAAAAGAACTGAATAAAGCTATCTTTTATTACAAATTACAGGTTGTTTATAAGTGGCTTTTAAAAGGTGGGAGAGAAGAAGTGGAAAAGATTCTACCCTATATTGTCGATGTAAAAATTACTTCCCCAATTTGCTGATACTCTTTTGTTTTAAAATCGCTTAATTTAAGGTATTATATGCACGCTGCCCGCGTGGTGGAATGGTAGACGCAATGGACTCAAAATCCATCGGGGAAACCCATGCCGGTTCGAGTCCGGCCGCGGGCACCAATCATGAAGTTCAGTATCGATATGTTCGGTACTGTTTTTTATTATTTAGGCCTTATAAGTTAACATCAGTAAATTCGTATTAGTTTATTAACTTAGTAATATTCTAAATGGTAAAATTAAGCCATGAAATTAATCCATACCGCTGATATACATTTAGGTTCCCCTTTCAGTGAAACAAAGGGGCAAGCTTCTCCTTCTATCCGCCGAGCAGAACTGTTGGAACAATTTAAAAAACTTGTGGAGTACGCGAAAAATAATGGAGTGGAAGGAGTGCTTCTTTCTGGCGATATCTTTGATAACGACTCACCATCTGATGTTCAAAAGCAATCCCTTTATCGGGCGATTGAAAAATACCCTGATATTACTTTCTTTTATCTAAGAGGTAACCATGATAACCATAACCTAGTTAACGTGAATAAACCTCAAAATCTCCTTACTTTTGGTGACGATTGGATGACTTATGATTTCCATGGCATCAAGATAACTGGTGTGGAATTAACCAAACGGAATTATCGATGTATCTATGATAATTTAAAGCTCGATCCTTCCTATTTTAATATCGTCATGCTTCACGGAACCCCGGGTTCCCAAATGGGCGTCCAAGATATCATGTTATCGGCTTTAAAGAATAAACATATTAATTATTTGGCTCTGGGGCATATCCATATTCCGTCGGAAGGAAAACTTGATGATGATGGCATTTATGTAATGCCGGGATGTTTAGAGGGTAGGGGTTTTGATGAAACGGGGCCTAGGGGTTTTTATCTCCTCGATATCGAAGAAAATGATTTAGTTAAACATCATTTTATTCCCTTCAGTCGTCACCAATATTTTAGAGAAAATATCGATGTGACTGGGTGTAAAGATATTTCGGAAATTGAAGATCGGATCGAAAAGCTTGGAATTAATGAAAACAATTTTTATGAGCTCACTTTAACGGGCACCCTTAGTTTCTCGCCTGAAGACCTTTTGACGACGATTGAACAAGACTTTAAAGGCCGGACTGGGAGTTTCACGATTAAAGACAATACAACCGAAGAAATCGATGTTGAAGAGCTAAAAAGGAGCAAAGACTTTAAGGGTGAATTAACGAGAACCATCTATAACGATACCACCCTATCAGATGAGGATAAGAAGCGGGTCTTAGACCTCTGCCTCAAAGCGATGGAAAGGAGGCAATAGGTCATGAAATTAATTAAAGCTTATGTCCGGGGTTTCGGAAATATCGTTAATACTAAAATCGATTTTACGAAAAATATCTTCGAGATTTGCGAAGATAATGGTTATGGTAAGTCCACTATTGCTCACTTTATTAAAGCAATGTTTTATGGCTTTGAGACCACCCGTAAGAACGATAGCAATATCACGGACCGGAAAAAATTCCTGCCTTTCAATAGCAGCGCTTACGGGGGATCGCTCGATTTTGAATACCAAGGCCACCTTTATCACGTGGACCGGGTTTTCGGGGCTAAGAGCCAAAAAGAGGACTTGTTTGAATATTCAATCGATGGGAAGTCTAATAATGTTATCGGTTATTACTTAGGGCAAACCCTTTTTAATTTAGATGAAGAAGCCTTCACCAAAACTATCTTCTTTGAAAGTGGCGATTTTGATGTTAAGCCTAATGACAATATCAATGGACTTTTAGCGCATATTCTCGGTAATTACTCCGATGAACCCATCGTCCAAAGCGGCATTAAACAATTGGAAGAAGAAAAGAAAAATATCAATAGCCGAAAGGCGACGAGCCAGATGCAAATATTGAAAGACGAACAAGGTGAAGTTATTAACAAAATAAAAAATATTAAAGATAAGATTGCGGCGCTTCCATCTTTATATGAAGCTCAAGCTCAAGCGGATTCAAGGCTAAAAAACCTCGATGAAATCTTAAAGAAAAATGAAAACTATCTTCAATATAAAGCTTTTAAAGATCAATTAGAAATCATCGATAAAAATCTGAAAGACGTGGATGAAAATCAAAAGAATATTACAAGAAAATATCCTGATGGTCTTCCCACCATGGATGAATTTGAACACTATGAAGCTTTAAAAACGAAAGACAACGCTTTAACGGCCCCGAACCTTAAATTGACTGATGAAAATAAGAAAGAATTAGATGCCTTAAAACTTGAATTTGAGGGGAAAGACTTAAGCACTTTTAATCTTTATGCTTTTCTTGGTTTAGAAGACAAAATTCAAAAAGCCACCTTTGAGCTTCAAAATATCCAAAATCTTTTGGGTGAAGGGGATAAAACCTTAGAAGGTAAATCAGAAGAAGATTTTGATAAGGAAATTAAACATCTTGAACTTCTAGAAGAGAAGGTTGCTACTTTTATCAATCCTAAAGACGAAAAACCTCTAGAGGTTGCGAAGCCGAAACTCTTTAGTAAGAAGAACCTTCCTTTCTTGTCCTCCTTATTCACTCTTCCGGTCTTCTTAATCCTGGCAATAACTTTAATTTTTATTAATCAAATTGTCGGG
>UQOB01000050.1 GCA_900542595.1 uncultured Mollicutes bacterium
CTAGAACTAAAGGCAATTTCGGAAGGATAAGTTGCATTTACTATTACAAGTCACAAAAGGGAGAAAAGACCAAAAATTCTTAATAAGAGTTGGAAAAAGAGCCGATAATGGTTTAAACTTTGTGTCGAAATAGAGAAAGAGTTAAAGACAATGCCGAATATTAAAAGTCAAATCAAACGGGACGAAAACAACAAAAAGCAAAATGACATCAATAGCGCCAGAAAGAATGCCATCAGAACCGCTATCAAAAAGGTGTCCACTTTAGTCAGTGATGGCAAGAAAGATGATGCCGTCAAAGCCTTACACGAAGCAATCTCGCTCCTCGACAAGGCCGCCCAAGATAACGTCATCAGCCGCGCCAGCGCCAACAGAAAAAAAGCGTCCCTCGAACACTTAGTCGCTACGCTTTAATTAAAGGATTAGCTCACTTGCCGCTTCAGTTGAGGCGGCTTTTTTATATGTCGATGAATTCTATATTTTTTAAAGTTTTATCAACGGTTAATTTAAGGTAACCGGCTTGCCCATCCCGCGGAAAAGATAAGGAACCGGGGCTTAAAACTAAAAAACCATCGAGTTTTCTTTCTTCTCTCACATGAAGATGGCCATGAAGGAACACGGTCACCCCTTCTTTTTCATGGAGCTTAAGCATCTCTTTTTCAGATAACGGATGATGCGAAAGATAGAAGACTTCGTCATCAACTTTGATTATTTCGTGTAACGGAAAAGGAAAACGGTCGCAGTTCCCTTTGACGCTTAAAAAGGGCCATAGTTCTTCGCCTGTCATCTCTGAGTCCCCTAAATCCCAATAGTAGGACTCATAATATTCCTTTAATTTAACTAGGTTAAAGGTTGAATAATCTCCGTGGATATCGGAAATAATAACTATATATTTGTTCATAAAGGAAAATTCAAAAGGAACAAAGTAAAAGCGGTATCCGGTTTACTTTCCCCGGTTAAAATGCTCTTTTCGAGCCTATATAAGGCTTCAAAGACCTTATCCATCTTTTTGTTTAAGATATAGCGGTTCTGCATGGCAATTTTAACCCGGTAATAGTTGCAGTTAAGTTCCGTTGCTATCGCGTTCATATCCCACCTTTTACTAGCGAGCTGATTGACTTGGCTTTGGAAAAGGAATTGGCTGGTTAAAGTTCTTGAAAGCATCAAAGGTTCGATATTTCGCTTCTTTAAATCTTCGTAGACTTCGATCGCCCCTTTTTTATCCCCTTTCATCAAAAGATTTCCGATTTTAAAAGAGACATCTTCAATCTTCCTTGGAACCAAGGAGTCCACCACTTCGTAAGTTAATTTATCACCTTGCAGATAATTCACTAATTTTCGACATTCATTTTGGAACATTCCAAAGTTTTTATCGCATCTTTCCGTCAATTCTTGGATGGCTTTATAGTCAAAGGGAATCTTTTCTCTCGCAAAATATTTTTCCGCATAATTTACCGCGTTCTCCCCACTGAACGGGGCGACTTGCCGGAAGTCTGCTCCGGCTTTCTTTAAAGCGGTATAGACTTCGTTCTTGGTATTGATATCATCAATGTAGGCTAAGATATATAAATCGCAGACCTCATTCGGGGTTTGAAGATACGTAATAAAAGACTTAGAACTATCTCCTTTTAAGTATTTCGCGTTCTTCTTTTCTAAGAAAAAAGCGTTCCTAAATATCACGACTTTCTTATCTTCGAAAAGGGGGATGAATTCTAAGCTTTTAGCGGCTTCACTTAAAGGAACATCCGTCAGATCAAAGTCATTAAAATTGAATTCATTTTTATTCGGCCAAAAATCTTTCAGGGCTTTCCTGAGGATTTCATTGACTAAGGAACGATCACTATTAAATAAGACTTGAATCACGTTTATATTATAGGGAAATCCCTCTCTTAGAGGTAAATAAATTAATGGTAAACAATCGTTCCTTCTTGGTCAGTTCTCCTGATTCTAGCGTTCACAGCTTTTAGGTTCTTAATCACTTTGCTGGACGGGTGACCGTAATAGTTATTTTTCCCGACCGATATGATAGCCTCACTCGGGGTGATTTGTTTTAAAAATTCTAAGGAGGAACTCGTCTCACTTCCATGGTGCCCAACTTTTAATATATCGCAGTCGAGAGAGGGATTGTTCTTCATGATTTTCTTCTCGATTTCAATCGAGGCATCCCCCATTAAAAGCCACTCCTTATCTAAAAGAGGAAAGGATAAAACTAGGCTCTTATCATTCTCATCTTTTCCAGAGAAAATATTGAGGTTTTGCATGGTAAAACTGGGAAAAATAAGGGGGAATTGCTGGGGATTTTCAATTAATTGCTTAACTTTAAAGTTGTTTAACAAGTCGTCTTTACCACCGGCATGATCAAAATCATCATGGGTTAAAATCAGGTAATCTAAATGGTAAATTTTTTCTTTTCTAAAGTACGGAAGAAGCACCTCGTCGACGATGGAAAAACTCTTCACCCCTCCCGTATCAATTAAAGCGGTCACTCCCTTATCAACAATCAAGATACTATCGCCCTGCCCGACGTTAATAAAATGAACGGAAGAAGTAAAAAAGTTGGTGACAGGTATCGTCCTAATAAGTAAAAGAACTAAGCAAAAGGCCGGCATCAGGTTCGCCCACTTTTTAAAGCCGATTTCCCGAAAGTAAAAGAGGAAGAAAATAAAGAGGAAATAAAATACTTTAAAATTCAAATTCCAAACTCCCACTGGAATCAAGACATCAAAACGATGAAGGGTTTGAACTGCTAAAAGGAGAAAGTTCGAGTAACCATTTAAGAAATCGGGAATGGGAAAAGTTAAGTAACTTAAGAAAGCAAAAAGTTGGAAGGGCCAAATTAAGGGCAAAAGAAGAAGGCTAAAGAAGGGTTGAAGGATGTGGTAAGTCCCGTCTTGAATTAAGAAAGGGAAAAGAAAAATCGAAATCAAAAAGAAACTTAAAACTTTTCTCGTTTTCCGGTTGAAGGTTAGGGTGAACGCGCGAGAGAACATAAAGAGATAAGAAAGAATATAAGTTAACAAAAATCCATAGTCTAAAGCTAATCTAAAATCAATCAATAAGAGTGTGACCATCGAATAAGTTGTCGCACGGAAATAATCGAGATTTTCTTTAGTTTTCCTCCGGTAAATCACCTTATAAAACTTGGTAAAAAGATGGCGGTAATAACCGATTTTAAAGATATAAAAAGGGAGAAGAAAAATCAGAAATACTAAAAGAACAATCTCCCGCGTCTTCTCTTGAAACTTCATACTTAACGCGTAGTCAACTGCCCTGAGGAAGAGCCCTAAAGTTAACCCAGAAACCGAAAAGAAATAAAGAACACCAGCTTCATCAAGGAAGGTGATTGTCTGGCTTTCGTAGTCTTTATAATCAAAGAGCAAAGCCCCTACCATCTCCCTCGCCGGACTCGGTAACTTCAGCAAAAAATGCTGATACTGAACATTAAATCGTAAAGGAAAAAGAAAGAGAGGTTTTATGTTGTAGTTTTCAATCTCCCCTCTCACCCCTTTCTTTAAAAGGTAATCAGTAAAAGAAAAACGGCTTTCGTATTCCGTGAAACTTAAATCACTGATAATCCCGTTGATATCGATTAAATCACCGACTTGATAGTGGGAATTTTGATAAGAAACGTAAAATCGATTGAAGCCAATTTGCACTAAGAAATAGTTTTCCTTGCTTCGAACAATGACCCCAACACCTAGTAAAGTTGGTAAAAGGAGATAAACAACGATAAAGATAACAAATGAAAGGAGGAAAAAGACGAGACAACGGACGATATATCTTCTTCCCCTCTTATAGGCAAAATAGAAGAGAAAAAGGGTCAACAGCCCTACTCCGATTAAAAAAGGGCTCAGGCGAAGAAAGGCAACCTGAGCCCCGAGCAAAAAGGAGAAAAGCTGAAATAATAATAGGTAGGGCTCGTCTATTCCCGTAAGGTGACGAAGTTTTTGCATTTTTCAAAGGTCGCCGGACCGATGCCAGGGACGTCGTAAAGGTCTTCAAGTTTGGTGTAAGCCCCATTCGTGTTCCTGTAATCGACAATCGCTTGGCTAACGGTGTCGCTGAAAGCGCTGACGACGTCAGAAAGTTCGCTCTTACTAGCGGTGTTGATACATACTTTTCTGATCGGTTCGGTAGCGCAAACGTCATTTTGATCGAATAAAGGGGCGATATAGAAACTATCCTTATCTTCGAGGATGACGCTGGTATCGTAGGCTTTCGGATCCGCGTTACCGGTGACTTTGCCAGCCGCATCGAGTAAATCAGCTAAGGTACTGTCTAGAGGTAACAAATAAGTACCGGTTTTGTTGACTTCTCCGAGGACCGAAACTTCCAAGGTATTTTCATCATCAACGTATTCGCTACTGTTGCTGTTATTGACGAAACCGCCCGTGAAGCTATCAACCCCAGCGAGTACGATGATGACCACGACCGTACAGACGATCATGCCGATGATTAATTTCGCCATAATTTTCCTCCCATTCTTTTCTAGGAAGAAAATGGGAAAAATACCCAAAAGAAAACCCCGAATTTCTTCGGGGTCAAATTTTTGAACGAGAGATTAATAGTTAACCGTTAAGAGTTCAAAGTAGGCTTGCGGGTGATCGCAGACCGGGCATTTAAGCGGAGCGTATTTCCCGACGACGATGTGGCCGCAGTTCCGGCATTTCCAGATGCTGACATCTTTTCCGATGAAGACGACGCCTTCTTTGACGTTTTCTAAGAGTTTTAAATACCGTTCTTCGTGATGTTTTTCGATGGCCGCGACCATTTCAAACTTAAGAGCGATTTCTTCAAAACCTTCTTCATGAGCGGTTTTGGCAAAGCCGGCATACATATCGGTCCATTCATAGTTTTCACCTTCGGCCGCCGCTTTGAGGTTGGCCTTGGTATCACCGATACCGCCTAAATATTTGAACCAGAGTTTCGCGTGTTCCTTTTCATTATCAGCGGTTTCTTGGAAGATGGCCTCGATTTGTTCATAGCCTTCTTTTTTGGCTTTCGAAGCGAAATACGTATATTTGTTTCTCGCTTGGCTTTCTCCCGCGAAAGCGGTCCATAAATTTTGTTCAGTTTTGGATCCTTTGAGTTCCATTTTTATCTCCTTCTCTACTGCCTCCATTATCCTACGTCCTATTTGATATTTCAAATAGAACGCATAGACCAAAGTTTAAATCAATCTTCCTTCTTGATGTACTTAATATATTCGTAATTATCTAAGGAAGAACAGCAGTCAACCATGAATTCATAGACGTCATTTCGAAGTTTAAGCGCCCGTTCACCGAGGGAAAGCGACATATCGGGATAGAAGAGATTTGAAATATGGACAATCGGTTGGGGCCGCCTAAATTTTAAGAACTTCCGTTTTTTAAAAGTCGTACAGATCGCCACGACTGGCGTCCCTTGTTTAGCAGGATACGAGAAGCTCTTTTCTGAAAATGGCCTTATCTTCGTGTAGTAGGGCCAAATATGGGCTTCTGGGAAGATTAAAATCTTTTCTTTCTTCTTGATAAAAAAGTCGATACCATCGAGGAAATGATTAGTTTGGGCCAAATTCTTTTCGTTGGGGATGGGGTAAGCCCCAAGAGGCATGATGATATTCCGAATAAAGGCGATCGAAACCGTTTCTTGGGAACAGATAATCCGGATTCTTCTTGGTAACGCGACATAGAGAGGAGCCATAAAGGCATCCCCAATCATCGTGTGATTCCCGTAGATAAAACCGCCCGTTTTTTGGAAACCAGCTTTTTTAAGCTTCTTTTTCCCTTTAACTTTGACGTTATAAATGAGTTTCGCGATAATCCAGAAAACCGGGACAGCGATGAGGTAATAAAAAAAACTCGTTAAAAAGCGATAGAAAGGATTAGTCACAAAGAAACGAAAATTCGGTTTTAAAGGTTTCCGTTTAATATTTGTCCCAGCGAAATCATCGTTTAATTCATCGCGGTAATAGATAATCCGTTGTTTATTTTTCATTTTCAGGTGTTTTCTTTATTTTGCTGACTTCGGTGATCATCTCCACCATTTTTTCCATGCAAGTATCGAAATCGAAGCGTTTAGCGTAATCTTTATACTTTTCCGATAGTTCGGCTTTTTCTTCCGGATGATCGATCCAATATTCAATCTTCCCGACTAGATCTTTCCAATCGTCCATCTTGAAACTGCAGCGTTCATCGAGAGCGAAATCCTTAGTCGCACTATTGGGAGAATTATTGATGACTGGCACTAGTCCGCAAGAGAGAGCCTCTAAACAACTGATGGCTTCAATCTCAACGGTCGAAGTGTGAACGTATAGGTCAGAAATATTGATGACATCAACTAATTCATCGCGGTTATAGAACCCAAGTTTCAGATCAATTCCGTGCTTTTTCGCAAATTTCCGGAAAACGGGTTCTTTAGGACCCCCACCCGCTAGCACAACTTTTATCTTATCTTTGTATTTACTATGAGCGACCGCTTTTAGGAGAAGAATTTGTTTCTTTTCTTTCGAATACCGGCCACTCATCAGAATGACGAACTTGCCCTCATAATCTTTCGGCCTTTCCACTTTCTTTGGTCTAAAGATAGCGTTCACGCCGTTCGATATCACGTATCCCGGAGTTTTGTGATGAATTTCGTTTTCAAATAAAGTTCTAATAAATTGAGTCGGATAGTGAATCGCATCAGCGTATTGGTAACAACTATTCCAGAAATTCTTGTAAATCAAATGGTTGATCCAATTGATTTCCATGAAGTTAAAGAAATGAGCGCTCACATTCTGGGCTTGGCAATGGAAACCGAAACTGATGGGTTTATTAAAGCGTCTCGCGATTTTAACACCCGCTCGCCCGAGCATAAAAGGCATCATGATGTGGACGACATCAGCATCTTTAATCGCCCGGCTCATTTCTAAGGGTTCGGCTTTTCCTAAAACGACTTGGTTATGGTCAACAATCCGTTGAAAAGGACCAAAGGTGTAAGTCGGCATAATAAAATAGTTATTCTTGCCTTTTTTATCTTTATCCGGGCAAACGATGCGGACCGTATGCCCATGATTCACTAAAGCATTCGATAAATTTATACAGGCAATAGTGGTGCCGTTATTAGCTTCTCCGAGAACATCGGCGACAATAGTTACAATCATTGTTTCGAATTCCTACGGAATAACTCTACTACAAAACTAGTGGCAACTTTAGTATTCATTGTTATAAAGCATATTCTCTAAAATAGAGAATATTCGATTTATACAAGTAAATTCCAGCAAAAAACAGAGAATATTCGATTTATATCCGAAAAAATATTCAGGTTTTGCAAGCATTTTTAGAAATTGTGATTTTGTTCTATAGAATTGTTTTATATCTCTTCCTAATAAGTTTTTGGTTTTGATTTATAAACTTAAAAATATCAGAAATCAAAAAATGTTAAGCTGAGAAAAACCAAAATTGAAGGCACAAGTTAGAATTAGAAATCAACTTTCTCCAAGAGATTAGAAGACGCTTTATAAACGGCCCAATGAAGCAAGAAAGAAATGATAAGCGCCCCCGCTAAAGCTCCAAACTGAATGCCGAGATTAAGATTATTAATGCCTTCGAGACCAGGTATATAAGGTAAAACAATAGTGGTAACAGCAATAATCACGACAAAAACCAGCGTTGCTAAAAGTGTGCCTAAGACAATCGATTTCCCGTTCCGGTAATAGAGAGGGAAGAAAATAAGGTCCGCTACGGCGTAACCGATAATCACAAAGGCAAGAAGCAAAACATAACTATTGAAGCCGAGCCCCGGAACAACAATTTCTTCGGCAGCTAGCGAAGCCGTGTAAGAAGAATATAAAGCAATTGGATAAATGATTAGGCTCATAGCAATCGTCATGGCTTGCATTAAAACAATAGTAATCACCCTCGCCATCACGATATCTTTTTTCCTGACTGGTAAAAGAACACTGAAGAGTAAATCATTACTTTGTTGGCCCTTATTCGCTCCTAAAAAGAGGAGAGGATAAGCTGCAAGAACATAGATGAAACTTATTGCCAACGGGTAAGAAGGAATAAGCATCATCAAAGGAAATACCAAAATAAAAAGGTAGCAAAGAGGGTGCATCGCGAGTTTAAACTCTTTATAAAGTAAAGCTTTCATGCGTTTGTTTACTCCTTTCGGTATAAACCATAATTTGTTCTAAGTCAGGGATAGAAACTTCAATACCATTTCTAGTAAAAGCGTCCTTTCGGTCAGCCTTTATCAAGCCTTCAATGTGATCACCAAACTCTTTATAAGCGACATATTCGCATAAGAGATTTTGGTTGTTCGTCATATCTTTCACGAAGAAATAAGAATCGATGAAATCTTGCTTACTTCCGGTATAGATAATTTCACCTTCATGAATATAGGGGATGTCGGGGGGGG
>UQOB01000051.1 GCA_900542595.1 uncultured Mollicutes bacterium
GATTATTTTTTATAACACAAAAAGATTAAAAAATAGGAAGCCTAAGCCTCCTATTCATCAATCTGATACATTGTTATGAACTAAATGGGGTTCAGTTCATATCAAGTGTTCAATAGCTAAGGCTTAAGATTAGTCCTTCAATAATTCTTCAAGTTTCCTGACGAGTTCATCCATCCGTTTAACGACCGCTTGGAAGGGCTCTTTAGTAGTTAAATCTACTCCTGCCGCTTTCACTTGGTCAATCGGGAAGGCGCTGCCACCACTCTTGAGGAGGCCGATATATTTATCGAAAGCTCCCGGGACATTGTTATTGACCCGTTTATAAAGTTCTAAGGATGTCGCGAAGCTTGTCGCGTACTGATAGACGTAGAACGGCGAATAGAAGAGATGCGGAATATAGCACCAGACTAAGGGCTTATAGACTTCTTCGGTGATATCGATTCCGTAATAATCTTTGTAGAGTGAAGTCATGATATCTGACAACACTTGGTAATTGATTTGTTTACCTTCTTCGACGAGTTGGCTGGTTTTCAGTTCATACTCTGCGAAAAGGGTTTGCCGATAGAAGGTCGCGGCAATTTCGTCGATTTCTTTTTGAAGGAGGGCAATTTTATCTTCTTTCGATAAATCCCCGGTTTTTAAGAGATAATCCAAGAGATTATGTTCATTGAAGGTGGACGCGATTTCCGCGAC
Organism: uncultured Mollicutes bacterium; assembly: GCA_900542595.1. Lineage (GTDB taxonomy): Bacteria > Bacillota_I > Bacilli_A > RFN20 > CAG-826 > UBA4951. The sequence goes on from UQOB01000051.1 coordinate 694, forward strand.
AAAAATGGTGTAGTTTTGTTTAAGAATCGGTTGGCTTTCCATGCTATAAAGCGTGTGGATACTATGACCACTTTCATGCGCTAAAGTAAAAGCGTCATCCAAGGTTCCTAAGAAGTTTAAAAGGATGTGAGGGAAGATGCCGCCTCCACCGCTGGAATAGGCGCCAGTTCTTTTTCCGTCACTAGGATAAACATCGACGACCCCTTCTTTACTAACTTCATGAGCTTTCTTTTGAAAATCTTCCGGGAAGCGTTCAATCGATTTATAGAAGAGGTCTTTAGCTTCTTCGTAACTAAGCTGTTTCTCACTCTTCGCTAAGCTTAAGAAACGATCATAGCTCCGGTGCTTAGTTAAACCTAAAGCTTTTCTTCTCACTTCATAATATCTTTTAAGCGGAGCGCTTCCTTCATGAGCAGCCGACACTAACGAAAGATAAACGGAAGTTGGGATTTGGTTATGTTCTAAGTGACTTTCTAAGATGGAAGAATAGCCTCTCACTTTCACGTTTGCGAGTTGGGCTTTTAAACCTAAGTTATACATCCCGGCGTACGTATTCTTTCTAGCATCATAATACTTGTACAAACCTTCAAAGATCTTCTTCCGGTCTTCCGGATCCTTTTCGTCTTTAATTAAGCTCGTCCAATTAGCGGTACTAACGGCCACTTTTCTGTCCCCCGATAAGGTGACTTCCGTCGGATAATAATCCCCGACTGTCAAGGTGCTATAAAGGTCACCGCTGACGCCGGTGATGGGGCTATAACCGGCTAAAAGTTTCTCTTTATCAGCGGTTAAAACGTGCTTCGACCCGAGGAAGAGTTTCTTAAAATAAAAGTCAAAATCCTTGCAATCCTGATGTTTTTCTAAGAATTTTTGAATTTTTTCTTCCCCTAATGACAAAACTTCCGGTTCAAAGTAGCTGGTCTTTTCAATCAGTTCATTGAGGACTTCTTCAACTTCCGCTTCTCTCGCGTTCCTTGTAACGTCTTTCCGATTTAAATCCGCTAAACCTGACGCGTAAGAATAGAGTTTATTGAGAAGAAGTTCCACTTCTCTTTCCTTATTAAGATAAGCTTCTAAAGCTTTGTCATCACTTAATTTGCCTTCGTATTCACTGAAGGTTGGCACAAGTGCCTTAAGCTTTTCTAAATCTTTTTTAAAATCATCTTCGCTTTGATAGATAAAGCTCAGATCCCATTGATATTTCTTTTCCATAATTACCTTCTTTCCAGAAAGATATTAGCAAAAAGCCTTCCCTTTAAAAAGGGAAAGGCTCAAATGTCTTAGGGAAGATATGTCCGAATTGTGGGAACGTAAGGGGTTGGGTTACATTCCGAAGGATTTTTACTTGAGATAACACCGCCACCGGTGATATTCCCGAACATCGTCCCCCAGCCGTTCTCATAATTTAAGTATTCTTGGAAATCGTTATAGTGGTTATAGGTATAGAAGACGTACCGATCTTCCGGGTCAACCGGCATACGAGTATCAGCGTAGTACGAAGAATAAACGATTCTCGCCGCCCCCCGCGTGATATAGTCCCCATCATTATAAATCCAGGAAGGATACCGGGGGTCACAGTCGGTACCGGTCGTTCCAATATCGACTTCATAATAGACGATGTTACCACCGAAACCGGTGATGCCCGGGAGTTCCGGTTCATAAGGGAAGCGGTCAGGATCACCGCTGAATTCCGTATTATTGAGCCTTAAATATTCACCCCACGGGGACATGTAGGGTTGCATATCCCGGTCCACTTCATAGTTGACCGGCACTGTTCCCCAGGCGTAGATATAGGCAGCGACTTCTTCGAGACTCGTATAAGCCGCTCCATAATAGATATCAAAGGCTTTATCGCCATTTTTATCGACGACGGTATAAGTGTTCCCTTGGTTGGAATAGTTTTGGCTTGAGTTATGGATGAGCATCCCATCTTTTGAAGGTTGATCAGTCGCAATCGTCGGTTCTTGATCCGGCACTTCTAAATCCCCGGACATAAAGTATTTTTCCGTTCTATACATCGCGTCCACATAGCTAGTCGCCCGTTCATAATTACTATAGAATTCTTCTTTTGTGACGTTTTCATAGGGATTACCATCGATGACTTCAACGTGTAAGGTGTTAGAAATATTCCCTTCCGCGTCATAGAAATAAAGGCTCGTTTTCCCCACTTTTAAGGCCACACAGAAGAAATCGCCCATCGCCCCAAGTTCTAGTTTGACGATGGCTTCATCTTCAATCTCCCACTGCAGGTTCGAGGGATTGCCGTCATAATGCCTGATTTTAATGCGTTCATAATCATCGAGGAGAATGCTGTCACTTCCCATCGTGGCTTCAAAGTCATAAATACTTATTTCTAAGCTGTTACTTGTAATTCCATCTATAGCGGCTTGAATGACCACTTTTCCTCGATGGATAGCAGTCAACTCTGTCCCCTCAATCCTCGCGTTCTCTTCCCCTTCAATAATCCTGAAAGACGGGATTACCGAATCGGTATTCGGAGTAGTTTCATAGCTTAAAGTTTGAGTGGTCCCCACTCGCATCTCGTCTTTTTTGCTCGCGATTGTTAAAGAGGTAACCTTCGGGGCGGGAACAGTGATATCTAGAGAATCACTTTCCCCTTCCACCCATAAGGTTATAGTGGTCGTCCCTTCTTTTAGCCCTTCGACAATTATCGAATGATATTCAAAATCCGTCGCTCGTAAAGTGATGATTGATTCGTCTTCAATAACCACTTCCGGTTCTTGCATATCATCCGGACCTTCAAGATTATAACGAAGGATTTTAACTTCCCCGACTTCCACTGTTACTGGCGATTCATCGATGAAATTAAGGGTGATCGGCTCTTCGGTCCTCACCACTTTAACTAAGATGGTATCTTGGTAATCCCCGCAGGAGACGATGATGGTAGTTCGCCCGGGATTTTTAGCGGTGATGACCCCGTACAAATTGACGATAGCGACCTCTTCATCGGTCGAAACATAGGTGATACGGTCGGTTAAACTCCCGACATCAACTTGTAAGGGCATCGTTTCCCCGACGAGGATCGTGATTTCATCCCCATTTAAGATTTGAACGGTTTTAAGCTCGCTGGTGCTACTAAGGCTCGTCACGCAGGAATTTAAGCTTAATGACGTTACCCCCACTAGAGTAACAAAGAAAGATAGGAATAAGGCTCTTAGTTTTTTCATGTTTTTATTGTAAAAGAAAACAGGGATTTTCGGCTGTTACTTTTCTCTTCTTTAATATATTAAAGAAAAAATTTAAATTTCTTTCACTTTTCTCTTACCAAATAGCTGAGATTCTAGTATCTTCTTGTCGTGACAATATATCTCTTAATTATCATCTACGTCATCTTCATCTCTCTCGGGCTCCCCGATAGCATCATCGGGGGTGTCTGGCCGTCTTTAGCCGCTTCCTTTAACATTCCACCTGATTGGCAAGGTTTTGTGACGATCACGATATCGTTATGCACGATATTATCGTCCTTTGTCTCCCTTAAACTCATTAAATACATCAAGCCAAAATATGTGATTACGTTTAGTATTCTGTTGACCGCCGTAGGGATCCTTTGCTTCGGCTTATCATCGGAGTTCTATTTCTTAATTTTAAGCTGCATTCCTTTTGGTCTTGGTGCGGGCGCTATCGATACGTTATTAAATAATTACGTAGCTTTGCACTATAAAGCGGTCCATATGAATTTTCTTCACGCCTTCTGGGGAGTGGGAACGGTCTTAAGCCCCTTAATTTTAAGCGCCTTCCTCACCACCGAAAACGAATCCTGGAGAAAAGGAATCATCGCTTTAAGCATCATCCAAAGCGTCATCTTCCTCATTGCTTTAGCTAATATCTGGGTCTGGAATAAAGCTGATAAAATCTTTAATAAGTTCGAACATCCGAAAGAAAAAGAAGAAGAAAAGATCACCTTAGGTTTCTTCAATACTTTTAGAATCAAAGGTGTCTGGTTCGCGATTATCGGGTTCTTCAGCTATATCGCGGTCGAATCTTTATCAGGCTTCTGGTTCTCGAGTTTCGTTACTTATGGACTTCACGATAAGTTCGTCATCGATGCTGCCCAAGTCGCGACTTGGACTTCCCTCTTCTATGTTGGAATTACCTTAGGGAGATTTTCCGGCGGCCTCTTATCTTTTAAAATCAATGACCGAAATAGAATTAGAATCGGGGTTAGCATCATCTTTGTTGGTATCGTTCTTCTTTTCTCCACATCACTTGAAGCGGTGACTAACATCACTTATCTTCAAATTATTCTCCCCGTCTCGGTTTTCCTTTTAGGCTTCGGATGTGGACCGATTTATCCCGCGATTATCCATGATACCCCGAATAGATTTACCCCAAAATTAAGCCAAAACGTGATGTCAGTGCAAATCGGTTGCTCTTATATAGCTAATATCACGATCGCCCCCTTATTCGGGGTTATCGGGGATGCTTCAAGTTTCTTACTCCTCCCCTTATTCATCCTTATCTTCTTAATCCTTGTAATTTTAGGAAATGAATTAGTACAAGTAAAAACGAAAGACAAGAATAGTCTTTTAGTTCATATCAATAAAAAAGTCTGACCTTAACGCATGTCAGACAGATTTTTAATGGGTGGCGGCCCATAACCCATAATAGTAGAACTTTTTAAGCCTTCTTTTTGCTCGATTTTATGGGCTTTTTTGTTGGTTTCAGTATACGGCAGGGACTTGCCTTGAACAACCGTTTTCGAGAATTATCGAAGCAAAATTTTACATCCCGATGTCACCTTTCCTTAACGCTGTTCGTCTTATGTAGTGAAGGAGATGAAAATGGCCAAGCTCTCTGAGGACGAATTCGCCAAGACTTATCAATCCTATTTCGGTAGTTCAGGTGCCGGAAAAGAAGCTCAGAATTCGCTAGTGTGGATGTATGGATGAAAGTTCACGTCCGCTGCCAAAATTCCAAAAATGTGTAATTTGCTCCTCAAAAAAATTCTTATTTTGTGCAATTAGCTTCAAATTTTCTTTCCTAAAACGTGAAATTAGCTTATGAGATCCTCAAGGACGGAGGCATCGAACCATGCAGAGAAAGTATCTGTAAGCCCTAAGATAATGGAACAAGGACCCCTATCGGAAGCCCATGATCGTCTGGGGGGCCGCCAAGTAGGAAAGACCTACCTCGTGAAGGACCTTTTCGCGGAGCAGGAATAAAAGGGACGGTATATCTACGTGGATTGCCGCGTCAACTACCGTTTCGTCGACTATTGCCGAAAGCATGTCAACGACGAGGAAATCTTGAGCTACCTCTCTTTGAGCCACCAAAGGGAAATCGGCAAAGACACCCTCTTGATCTTTGACGAAGCCCAGGAATGTCCTGAGCTAGTGACCTTGCTGAAATATTTCTGCCAGAACCATCGTGAGATTCCAGTCCTTCTCACCGGTTCCATGATACGGCTAAGGCTCAAAAGGGACTCGAATGTGCGAGGGCAGAAAGACAACAATCCCTTCCTTTTCCCGATCGGAAAGATCAACGAGCTGACAGTCTATCCTCTGACCTTCGGCGAATTCCTCTACAACCGGAACGCGATGCTCTACAAAAAAGTCAAAGAAGCCTACAAGGAAAAGAAAGAGCTTAGTGAGGCGGAGCATTCGATGGCGATGTCTGTCTTTTACGACTACCTTCTCATCGGCGGCATGCCCGAAGCGGACCGGATATTCCTGGAGACAGGTTCCTACCAGAAAGCCAGAAAGACCGTCATCGAACTCTACAACCATTATCTGGAGGATATGCCTCTCTATCAGGCGAGCAACGAATCGAAGCTTCGGTCCGAGACCATCTTCAAGACAATCTATTCCCAATTGAGCAAAGAGTCCAAGAACTTCAAGCCCGGCATCGTCCAGAAAGGCCTTCGAAACCGGGATCTGGAGTCCCCGTTGGATTGGCTGAGCCTTGCCCATCTTGTCTACAGATCCACCATGGTCAAGGAAAGAGTCTCTCTCCCTCTTATGGAAGCGAAAGAGGCGCTCTACCGTCTCTACCTTTCCGACAGCGGAATATTCTCCTACGAAAGCCAGGTCGAGCCGACCGCCTTCCTTTCACAGACGGGAAGAAACACCCTCTCCGGCATCTTCTTCGAAAACTACGTGGCGACAGAGCTCGTCTCGCACGGCTTTCCCCTGTTCTATTGGCGCGGAAAAAACGATGCCGAATTCGAATTTCTCCTTCAGGACAAGGATGCGGTCGTTCCCATCGACGTGAAGAAGAAAAAAGGCACGCTCAACTCCCTCTCGAAATTCATAGCGCACAACAAACTGGACTATGCCGTGAAAGTCTCCGCAAACCGCTACGACTACGACAAAGAGCACAGAATCCGAACCCTTCCCTTTTATGATGTCGGATTCTATTTGGAAGAAGTAAAGGAGAGAAACGATCAAATTGGAAACGAAATTGGATAAGTTCTGCCGGCGCGCCAGTCTAGTTTTCGTCGCTTACAACACTTAACTGGGACTGCCTAATGTAAAAAAGCCGATATTATGCCGATATTCCTCGAATCTATAGGTATGCGAGCAGTAAAAAAGCCCGATTTCTCGGGCGTTTTCATCTAAGTGCCTACATACTACGCTTTTGATACATTGCACACCTTTACAACGGCAACACCCCTTGCCCTTAAAAATATGTCTAATTCCAACTGCAATGAAATTTCGTTATAAATCTCTCTTTTATTCTTTTTAGTAGTTTCAAAAAAGATCTTCTATTAACTTCTTAAAATTCATTTTGTTTTCCTCACTTAACTATGTATTTTACCCAATTTATTCTAACGTAAAAAACTAAATTGTAAATTTATGTAGTTGCATGGTTTGAGTTGAACAAGGATGTGCTTTAAATGAGACTTGATACAAAGCGATATATCTTAAGAAAATTCAACACATATTATTTGAAAACAAAACAATAATTTTGGATGTTTATAAAATCTTATCTTTCGAAGTTACTTTTTTAATTAACTACAAGAATTTTAGAAAATTTCAATACATAATGTGTCATGCTATTAATAAAATGCGATAATCTATAAGCAATAAAATTCCATATTATAAAATACTAAATACCGCTAAGAGGAATGACATAAACATCTTTATCCAATGGATAAACAGAATCGGTA
>UQOB01000052.1 GCA_900542595.1 uncultured Mollicutes bacterium
TTTTACTCTCCAAGCGCCTGCCGTAAATATGGGTGAAGGCCTTACTTATGATTGGACTCTAGCGGCGGGAAGCGAAACTATCGTGGATCTTCTGCCAGAGGACGGGATGGCATTAGTGGATTTAATTGGTGCTGGTAAAGCCACCATTAATCTTACGGTTTCAGATACGGCTGGACTTACAGCTTCTACTTCCATCGAGATTGAAGTTAAAGATGTATTAAGCGTCACCGATGCTAAAAAGCTTGCCGATAATGAAATCGCCTATGTTAAAGGTATCGCTTTTGCTAAATATGGTGAAGCAATCTTTATCGCTGATGAAGATGGGACTGGTATGCAGCTCTATACCTATAATCCTCTCGGTGTAACCATCGGTGAAGAAGTAACTGTTAAAGGTACTATGGATACCTATAATGGTGGAAGACAATTAAGCAATCCTGAAATAATTGAACATACCGTGACAGAAAAGGTTATTACCCCGAAAGTTCTGACAGTTTCTGATTTAACAGAAGAAAATATTAACGATTATGTAACCATTAAGAACCTTGTCTGGCAGGATATAACAGATGCTGGCAACAATAGAAATATCAATTTCCATGAAGATGGTGATATGAGCAAAAATTTAGTGCTCTTCGATCACTCCACAAATACCAGTGCGGATGCTAAAGAATTGTTTGACCTTACTGTCGCTGATTGGACGAGCGGTGTTACGACGGTTGATTTATCTGGTGCCTATATGAATTTTAAGGGCACCCATGAAATCTATCTTACTGACGAAACAAATTACGAAGTTGATCCTCTTAGAACTTACGCGAGAGAATTCTTAGCCGCTGATCTTTGTGATAATGGTGTCACGAAACCCAGTAAAGAATTATGGACGACCTTAAAAACTTCCTTTGAAGCCTTAGATGGTACAGTTAAAACCGCCTTAATGGAAGGTTTAGCTGATGAAAAAGGTGATGTCATTGCTCAAGCTTTAGCGAGATATGACTATATTCTTGGAAAATATGGGGTAGTCGAATACGAGAATTTCATGCTGAGAGATGTTGTTCCCACTAAGAGCAATTTAAGCACGACCGTCTTCGGCGATAACGCTAATAATACATTCATCACCATCGGTGCGGTAGCTCTGTTAGTGATGAGCGGCTTAGTCGTTGTTCACTTCTTAAATAAGAAGAGAAGAGCTAATTAAGGTTTAACAAGAATCTTAGGAAGGTCGCCGTAAAAAGCGGCCTTTTATCTTCCTAAAATACGAGAGAAAATAAAGTATCCATCGGAATTTATTTAATTCCTAAAAGTGGGTAGTTACAAAGCCTTGATTTTGCGGTATTATTATACCCGCTGGCGGGTATGGTGAAGTGGTTAACACTACCGGCTGTGAACCGGTCACTCGCGGGTTCGAATCCCGTTACCCGCCCCATTTGAAATGAAATTTCCCCCAAAATTTTGCCCAAATTGGGTAAGATGAAATGGAGGATTTTTTTATGAAGTTAACTCTAGAAGAAAAGCTGCGATTGATGAAGCTACATATTTTTGAGGAGTGCCAATTCGTGAGATTCATGAAAAGCATGGTTTAGATCGTTCGACACTAAAGTATTACTGTGCTTTATATCGAAAATGGGGAGATGAACCTTTTGCTAAACCAGCAAGAAGAAAATATACCAGAGAAATGAAACTTGAAGCAATTCATGATATTTTAACAAACAAAAAATAATATAGAGAAAAGGCTTATCAACGCGGGTGTCTAGATTCAGTATGCTAGTTAAAGATAATAAATGCATGTGAGCTGCATCATTCATAGAAATCGCTTAAGGAAAAGCAATTGTATTTGGTCCTATCGATATCATCCGTAAAGCCAGATTTAGAAATGAAGCCAAGCTTATAAAAGGTCATATTTTCTAAAGAAGCGGTTTGCCGGGTTTCTTCATTGACAACTCTATGGTCGATCGGAGAGGTCTTATATTTACATTCATAAGCGATATAGCCTTTTTCATCAAGGGTGACGAGATCGAATTGCCGATTTATCTTTTTCGTTTTGTCATTAAATGAATAGGTTCCGATATCCATGAATGGAGGGTTAATTTCACCTAAAAAATTCTTCCTGATTAAAAATTCTTTCGAGATTGTCTCAAATTTAGCTGGGATATATTTTTCAAAGAAGTTATCTTTGACTGTCTTTTCGAAGAACAAAGCAGGATTATCCCTTAAAAAAGAGTATCTTGAACCAAAGACAAAACGATAGTAAAAGTCCATGAGGTTATCCTTAAATTGATAGAAGGTTCTCTTGCGGTTTTTCTTGTCGTTGATGGGGACGATGGTCTCGATGATGTCCATGTCGATGAGCTTTTTAAGCAGATATTCGGGTCTTGAGTTTTTATTTTGTTTTAAGATGCTTGCGATGTCCGTATATTTGTTATATCCGTCCGCGATAGATTTAATCAAAAGATTCAGATTGCTGATTTTGCTCGTCTCCATGAGAATCATGTATGTTAGTTCCAACTCCAAGATAGAGTCTTTTCGTATGATTAAATCATAAATATTTTCAAAGATACTCTTTGCGGTATCGATTAAAGAATTAAAGTAGGCGACTCCGCCAAAAACACTATAGGCGATGATTTTGTCTTCGTTTGTATAATTAGGGTAAAATTTTGCGGAATCATAATAATCGAAAGGTCGAATACATAAAACATGGGTGAAACGACCGAAGCAGTGGGAGGTGGCCTCCAGCATTTTTTCCATGAGATTTACATAGCTCCCGCAGAGGACGATTTTCAGTTTTGAATCGTTTTTATATAAATCGATAGCCCGGGCTAAATCCGATTCGATGGCTAAGTTGTTTTCAAGTAAAAAGGAAAACTCATCAATGACCAGGATGATCTTTTGCTCTTTCGCTTTTTGAAAAACAAAGCTCAGATAGGCATAGAAGGATGGAAAACGGATGTCTGGGAGATTAAGGCGTTCCATCGTCAGTTTCGTAAGCTCTTTTAAATTATCATCGAGGGATGTTCGAGAACATTCAAAATGGATTACACAGCCCTTCTTATCTTTAAGTGATTCTTTGATGATTTCACTCTTGCCTATTCTTCTTCTCCCATAAATTAAAACGGCTTCAAAGCAATCCGATGCATAGGCCTCTTTTAGCTCCTTAACTTCTCTTTCTCTCCCGATAAACATAATGATCCCCTCACGAATATCATTATTATACAAATACATTTGTTACAAATCAATTTGTATAAAAAATAAAAAAGATACCGAAGTTTGCTTAAACCTAGAGTCTACATCGGTTTTAATACGTTGTCACATGTATGTCTCCAGTTTGAATTTGGTGTATATTGCTCAAAGAATAGGCAAGTGTTTTCTCATTGAAGAAGGTAATATCTTCCTCGATCTTTGTTTGAGTATCACGTCTCTTGGTGATAATGAAATCAAAAAATCGTTTCGCTTTTAACCTCTATTTTTCTTAGTAATAGCGTACTTCCTATTTTTGCTTGGTAAGTGATGTAAATAAAATGAAGAGGCAACTCCTATTTAATCTACTTATCTTTACACTTGTAATTATTCTTTTTACTTGATACATTGAAAGCAAGAAAAGCTCACAAAATTCATAACAGCAGCGTTTTTTGCTACAAAAGGGGTGAGGATATGAAACAAGAAAGAATTGAACGATTTGCCAATAAGCTAAATGTGAAGCTCGATGAAGAAAACCGGGCGATCATGAATTTAAAGATGACGGACGTCAGTAATTTCTTGTCCCCATTCTACTACGATAAACCGGTCATCAGCGATGATGTCGCGGAATACTTTAATAACAATAAAAGAATCTTCCTTTGGAAAAAGGGAGTTGTTATCAACGTCATTAGTGACGTCATAAAAGAAGAAGAGCAGCCGGTATATGAAGAGGCGATTAAAAGTTATTACCGGGATTCATTGGTCCATGAGAAAAGAAGCGGGAAGCGGAACTTCATCCTCGCTTTAATCATGTTCTTCATCGGGGTTATTATCTTCGCTTTGATGTTCGGTTTAGATAACTATTTTGAACTCGGACTTTGGCAAGAAGTCCTCGATGTCGTCGCCTGGGTTTTTATCTGGGAAGCGGTGGATATCGTCTTCATTGAAAAGATTGAGCACGCTAATACGAAACGGATCGCGAAAAACGTCATTGAGAGCAAAGTGGTCTTTAAGAAATTGACGGTTTAACAGCTTTACTATTTTCTTTAAATTTACGGCTTTTAAAGGATGGCTCCTTTATAATCTCTTTAGATGCTATGAAGAAAAATTAAGGCTCTCTGGTGGACGACCTTCGGTTAATCAATATTTACGGGATTTTCTTATTGACGATTTACATCATCTTCATGAAGACAAGCGGTGACCCATTAAATTTGATTCTCTACCAGATTTTTTTATCAATCTGTGGGGTTCTTCTAGTTGTTATCGAGGCTTTAGCAATCATTAACATTAAGGCTTGCCTTAAATATAGAGAGGAATTAATGGCAGAGCCGCCGGTGAAAATGGATTTAGTGATGAAATTCGCTTTGATTCCCATTTTTCGTAATGAACTTCCTCTTTTGGATGACTGTCGGTATATATGCCATCTTTTTCTGGTTTAGGTGGTCCTCGTGGGTGGTCAATATCATCTTTAATATTGTGACGCCGTTCATCCTTTTTGCGGGAGGTCTTCCGGCCCTCATGGCTGCGATATTAAAGGGACGAAAATATAATGACGAAACTTATATTAAAGCCGCCATCCTACATTTCTTTCCTCTCTTAGAATATCTTGGGCCTTTATCCTTTATCTTCATGAAAAACAATTCATGGAAATAAACAGCATTGAAGACCCCTTTGAACCGTCTGAAAACTAAAAAAAGCAAAATTTTCATAATAATCTCTAATTTTTTCTAGGTCTCTTTTTCTCTGTATCATCGATTTTTTTCTTTTAGTTTTGCGAATGATTTTACAAATAAAAATTGAAAAATCGAAAAATTCAACCAAGATATGTAAAGAAAAGGAGATAATACATGAAAAATCGTATTAAATTGTTAGTCCTTCTCGGAGCAGCGGGTTTAACCTTAACCGGCTGTGTTACTGGAAGCAACGTGACAAGTTCAACGACCGGTGGAGATAGTAGTCATAGTGAGACTCAATCTTCATCCTCTTCTTCCAGCACTAGTTCTAGTGAAAGCAGCTCTTCTAGCAGCAGTTCTTCTTCGAGTTCTAGTAGCTCTAGTTCTTCGACCTCTTCTAGTAGTATTGAAGAAACCAAAAAAATTAATCTCATGATGATGGGTGACCTCATCGAAGGGGGTTTAAGATCGATCTACGCGACATTCGGGGAAGGAGTGACTCCTGGAAAAATCATCTGGGAAAGCAGCGCTCCTGAAATAGTATCCATCTACCAAACCTGGGACGGGGATATGCCGGAAGCGTATTTGTCCGCGGAAGCGTACGGGAAAGCGACCATCACCGCTTCCTTAGAGGCTAATCCTAATATTAAAGGCACTTATGAGGTCGAAGTTAAAGAAGGGACCGTCATGAGTAAAGAACTCTATGACAAAATCGCCGGTGGGGTGAAGTTCACAACCCTTCAAAACTACATCATCTATGATGAAGCATATCAACCCCATATTGATACCCATTTCGATATTGAAACCATCTACGAAGAAAATAAAGAAACTAAAGATCCGCTCGATGGTTTTGAATATACCGATCAATACCAAATCACCTTAACGGAAGATGGGGGAACCCCGAAGATGGCCCGTTACGTCTCTTCCAATGGTGGCGATTTAGCGACGGAATATATCAATAAAGATAACGAGCTCGATTATCGCTTAATTCGGAATGAAGACGGTTATTCGATCGATTGGAGGGATACTCTTTACCCCAACCAATTCGCGATTCCGTATGTCAGCAGTAACGAAATGTTTAAGACCTATGATGGTGGTCACACTTATCACTATACCGGGTCTTACTACACCTCCTCATATTTAATCGCTTCCCTTTATAACGATAGTTTCTCGGCTGATGATATCTATATCACCGTTGAAAACGATGTTCCGACCACTTTAACGATGGTCGTTGATCCTTATAACAGTGATGTGGAAGATGGGAACCCCGAAACCACCGAAATTACTAAAAAATACGGGCAAACGGTTGTTTCAGTGATCAGCGATATCGGAACAGCGGAAGTGCCGAGTCCCACGCCGTACGAACATGAAAGTTATCATGACACTATTAAAGCCGCTATCGATACGATGGGAGCGTTAAAGAACTATAAAGCCAGCTATACTGTCAGCTATTCCGGTGGTGACAAAGCGACTTATAGTTTTATCTTCACCGAAGACACTATCGATCAAATCGTCACAACATCCAATAGTTCTACCCACACTGGTATCCATAAGGTGAGCGATGAAGAATATTTTGAATACGGTGTTTCCCCTGACGGCACCATCACCAAAGGCAGCACCCATCAAGCCTATTGGGAAACCGAAAACATTAAGCGTTACCCGACCTTCGACTTTGCGGCGGAAATCTTCGCGGATAAAACAGCGGATGGCCTCTATGTCGCCCGCGGAGAAACAGTCAGCTTCTTTAATTACATGGCCTATTTACCGACCGCGAGTGGCTATTGGTCGCTGGAAACCGCGTCTATCAAACTTGATGATAGTAACCATATCGTAAGCGGATCCGCGCACGGCACCTATTTTGATGAAAATGTTTCTATCGAAATTGCTTTCTCGGAATTCGGGACAGCCTCAACTGGTCTCGACTTCTCGGGACTCGATGTCGTCCTTCCCAACAGCTGGGATTCTGACCCGCAAGCCAGCGGTCTTTATAGATCGATGCAAGAATGGGCGATTGACGGGAAAACCATCGATGAAATCGTGCCTTACGTTTATTGTTCGGTCGGCTATTCTACGAGTATCGGTTGGTTAAGAAGTGACCCCACCTTCATCTATTTCAGCACTGAAGATTTTACCAAAGCGGATGGAAGCTTCGATGAAGAAGCAGGTGTCGCTTTCTATAACAGCTTTATCGCCGCTCTTGAAAAAGCGGGATACAGCAAGACCGAAAAGACGGAAGCAGAAAATAACAACGCTTTCATCTATGAAAACGCTGATGGTATCGGTATCTCTATCGCCAGAGAAATGAACTGGTCTGGAACTGTTGAATTTGACAGCTATCAAATCGTCATCCGGGTCAATGATGAAGCTAGACTTACCCAAACCGATGCTTATTATTGATAAAGATTGACTCTTTTATGTGCTTTCTCTCAGCCTTGCTGGGAGGGGCACATTTTTTATATGTAAACGGATATTTCAAAATAAGAGGTAAGCAAGGACTAAAAAGTCTCACATCAATTGAAAGTTAACACACTGTCATCACAGATAATAAGAACCTTCCAATATCCGTAGGAAGTAAATTAAAAATCATCTTCCTTTCACCCTTTTATAACCTCACTTATCTCCCGATTTATTTAACGTGTCTCTTCACTTCTTTCGATTATTTCTCTTGGGAAAAGATCCCGAGAATTCAATTTGAAAAAGATGAGAAAAAAGCTCTAATTGATTTTAATAACCTTGTAAAACCTCATCATTTTCTAAGATATTTTTATATCTTATGTCTTTAGTTATTAAGTAATAGTTAAGTTTCTGAGCATATTCCTTTGTCTTTTATTTCTTAATGTTATAATCAAAAAAACAGGAGGACATAACCTATGGCAAAACTTACTAAACCCATGGTCAATTTGATCAA
>UQOB01000053.1 GCA_900542595.1 uncultured Mollicutes bacterium
CAACCGACCGCCGGGACGGTGATCCAGAAGGCCGCCGTGACGACGTGCCAGTTATTGATCTTGAAGAAGAGACCAGTATCACCGAGGGGAAAACTGAAGGGAGCGATGATTAAATCCATGATCGAATAGCTCGCTTGCATCCCGGGATATTGTTTCCAATAACCACCAGTGACGATTTGGACGTTTCTCACGTAATCCCAGACGACTTTCCCATCGCCGATCGTGACGGTGACTGATTTTAAAGTAAGTAAACAAAAATAAATAACAAAGAAGATTAACGCTACTCCACCAAAAGCAAAATAAATGCTGTCTCTCATGAGGCGTTTCCTCTTTGAAAGTAAAAGTTCATCCATACTGATTGCTCGCTTTCTTGCTTAATTATGGTGATATTTTTATGTCTTTGCAACCGCTTACATGAAGTTTTTTTAACTTTTTTTACAAAACCTTCTTATTTAAGTAATAAATAAGGCGTTTTTGACCTATTCTTCATCATCCAAGCGCAAAACAGCGGTAAAAGCTTCCTGCGGAACCTCGACGCTTCCGATGGCTTTCATCCGTTTTTTGCCTTCTTTTTGTTTCTCTAAAAGTTTCTTCTTTCGGCTGATGTCGCCGCCGTAACACTTAGCGAGAACGTCTTTTCTAACGCTCTTGAGATCGGCTCTCGCCACCACTTTCCCATTGATAGCGGCTTGGATTGGAACTTCAAACTGTTGCCTCGGAATAATAGTCTTTAATTTCTGAACGATTTGGTTCCCTCTTTTATAGGCATCCGGCTTATAAACAATGCTACTTAACGCGTCGATTTTATCCCCATTCAATAAAATGTCCATTTTCGCTAAATTGCTGGGTTTAAAACCTTCCATTTCGTAATCTAAAGAAGCGTAGCCTTTGGAAACGCTCTTAAGTTTATCGAAGAAGTTAAAGATGATTTCGCTTAAGGGCATCGAATATTTAATAACTTGCCGCGTATCATCAAAATAAATTAAATCTTGGTAGATTCCCCGCTTATCTTGGCAAAGGGTCATGACGCTTCCGACAAAATCTTTCGGGGTCATAATGGAACAAAGAACATAAGGTTCTTCAATTTGCTTAATCTTTTGAACGGCTGGCATTTCAGAAGGGTTATTCAAATAGATCACTTCATTATCGGTCAAAGTGATCTTATAAGTGACGCTCGGCGCAGTCAAAATGAGGTTGAGACCATATTCTTGCTCTAATCTCTCTTGGACGACGTCCATGTGTAAAAGCCCTAAGAAGCCGACCCGGAAACCGAAACCGAGGGCTTCGCTGCTTTCCGGTTCATAAACTAAAGAAGAATCGTTTAACACTAACTTGGAAAGAGCGTCCTTTAAATCTTCGTATCGCCGGGTATCGACCGGGTAAAGACCCGAATACACCATCGGGTTGATTTTCCGGTAACCCGGTAAAGGTTCTTTAGCGGGATTATTAGCTAAAGTGACCGTTTCCCCAGGCACAACATCCTTAATATTCTTAATGGTAGCAGCTAAATATCCGACTTGCCCACATTCAAGGGAAGTGGTAGGGATTTCTTTCGGGGTTCTAAGTCCCACTTCCGTGACCACGTATTTTTGGTTGGAAGCCATTAAAAGGATTTCATCCCCGACTTTCACGGAGCCATTCTTTATCCTTATTAATATGATGACCCCCCGGTAACTATCGTAATAGCTATCGAAGATTAAAGCTTGGAGGGGTCCGTTTTCGTTGCCATTCGGGGGAGGTACAAGTTCAACGATTTTCTCTAACATATCGTCTACCCCTACACCGGTTTTGGCAGAAACTTTTAAAACATCAGCGG
Organism: uncultured Mollicutes bacterium; assembly: GCA_900542595.1. Lineage (GTDB taxonomy): Bacteria > Bacillota_I > Bacilli_A > RFN20 > CAG-826 > UBA4951. Next base: position 1,817 of record UQOB01000053.1, read on the forward strand.
TACTTAAACCAATCCGATTTTCAATCTCGTTTAAGGTATGGGGAATATCAGCGGATGGGAGGTCGATTTTATTGATCACAGGAATAATCATTAAATCGTTATCGAGAGCGAGATAAACGTTGGCTAAAGTTTGCGCTTCCACTCCTTGCGTCGCATCGACGACCAGTAACGCCCCTTCACAAGCAGCGAGGGAACGGCTGACTTCATAAGAAAAGTCAACGTGCCCGGGAGTATCGATCAGGTTATAGAGATAATCTTCTCCGTTTTTCGCGTGATAAACTAAGCTCACAGCGTTGAGTTTAATGGTGATGCCCCGTTCTTGTTCAAGCGGCATATCATCTAACATCTGGGCTTTTAAAAGTCTTTTCTCGACCGCCCCGGTATGTTCAAGAATCCGGTCGCAGAGAGTGCTTTTCCCGTGGTCGATATGCGCGATGACGCTGAAGTTTCTAATGTGTTTTTGATCGAAGGCCATATGCGGAGTGATTATATATTAAAAGCCAGCTTTTTTGTAGAAAGCGTTTAAAGCATCTTCTAATTGGTCTTTCGAGAAAATAATCTCGACATTTTTGAAACGTTGTTCTAAAAGATTTCGGTAATCGCGCCTTAAATAACGGTTATCTAAAAGTAAGGCTACCCCCGTATCGGTTTCGCTTCTGATTAAACGACCAATCGCCTGAAAAACTTTTGTGATTCCCGGATTTTTATAAGCGTAGTTAAAGCCTTGCCCATTCTTTTCTTGGAAATAATCCTTTAAAGCTTCCGTTTCCACTCCCACCTGCGGGAGCCCGACCCCAACAACTGCCAGACCTGTTAATAAATTATAAGGAATATCGATGCCTTCCCCAAAAGAACCACCTAAGACGAATAAATATAATCGGCTTCGGTTACTCTTCTTTTCTAAGGATTGAATAAGGTCTTGTTTCTCATTTTCCTTCATAAACTTACGTTGCTTTATGATTTTAAAATCCGCATCTTTTAAGTGTTCATAGACGCTTTGAAGATAAGCGTAAGATGAGAAGAAGGCGAAATAATTCCCTTTCTTAGAATCGACGAGGGTTTTGAGGTAAATCGCTACTTTATCGTAACTTTGATCACGGACGTTGTACCGGGTATCGATTTCGTCACTGACGATGATTTTTAAGTTCTTAGGCGGGAAAGGTGAAGGGTATGCCGCACTGGGGAAAGAGGTGTCCCCAAATAAAGCGTCCTCATAATAATCTAAGGGTGAAAAGGTTCCGCTAAAGAGAATCGCGCTCTTGACGCCTTTAAAGCTCTCATCGAGATATTCAGATGGATCCAAACAGAAATAACTGAGCGATTTTTCCTCCCCTTCCCCTTGAATATAAACTTTGATATTTTTGTTGTAGTCTTCACAAAGAACATTAGCCCGGTGAACCTCTAAATCAAAATCATCGACCACTTTCGGGAGTTCCGGTGATTCTTTGTTTTTCTTGATTCTCTTTACGGCATTTTCAAAATTAATGAGATATGTCAAGAATTCCGGGTCCATGGAATCGGAAATTGTATCTTCCGCATCTTTTAAGAAAGTAATCATCTTATTAAGATTTTTTGTTAACGCTAAGAGTTTCTTTTGCCCCTTTAAATGTTCTTTCGCTTCCAATAGCTGCTTTAAGGTGAATTGGAAAGAATAAGAGTCTCTTCCTCTATCTAATAAGTTATGAGCTTCATCGATTAAAACAACGTGTTGATCTTTATAATCGGCTTCTTCATCAAAGAATCGCATTAAATGGACTAAGGGGTCGATAAAATAGTTATAATCCATGACCACTAAATCGCTATAAGAAGATAAATCGAGCTGCATTTCAAAGGGGCAAACAGTGTTTTCAAAAGCCTCTCTTTTTATCAATTCCTCCGTCAAAGCCCCCTCAAATGAAAGATATTTCGATATTATGGGTTTGATTTTCTTGTAGTAGGCTCTCGCGAAAGGGCAGGCATCGGGGTTACATTTCAGAACTTCATTTAAACACATCTTCTCCCGGCTATAGAGAAAGCTGGCCCGACCTTTATAGCCTTCATCATGAAGAATATTAAAGGCTTTTAAAGCGGCGAGGTGACCACTATTTTTGGCCGTGCAATAAAAGACTTTTCCTTGGCTATTTTTCTGCTCTTTTAAAGCCGGGTAAAGAACACTCATCGTCTTCCCAATGCCTGTCGGAGCTTCAATAAATACCCGTTGTTTATTCTTTAAGGCTTTATAGATTAAAGACGCCATTTCTTTTTGCCCCGGACGGAAATGTGCAAAGGGGAAATTAATTTCACTGAGCGAGGCATCTCTTTCTACTAAATGTTGTTCTTCCCCTTGAATAAAAGCGAGGTAAGCATCGCAGTAATTAAGGACTTTTTCTTTGATTTCTTCATGGGTAAAAGGAAAGACATACTCTTCCTTTTTATGGTCTTCTTGCGAGATATAAGTTAAGCGGATCTGAACTTCCACCTCCGGGTTACTTAAAAGGTACATATAGCCATAGAACAATGCTTGCCCTAAGTGCCATTCTTCATTATCGGTTTTAAACTTCTTTAAGTCTTGATTGGTGGTCTTGATTTCATCGATGATAATCCGGCCATTTTGAACGATAATGCCGTCCGCTCGACCGGAGATTTTTAATGTGAAATCACCCCGGACAATCTCGCACGATAAAAAGTATTCCGAAAGATAAGATGGGCCTTGCTTACTTTGATAAATCTTGTGGAGCAAAGTCCCCTCTTCCATTGTCTCTTGGTTATAGGCCCGGTTATCGATATCACCGCTTCTTAAAAGGGTATCGACGATATCATGGACAGATAGTGTTAAGGTTTTCATTATTTAATTGATAAAAAGGTGCCCCTGTGCCCATTGATAAAGTCTTTCCCGGTTTGCTTTTTCTTCCCAGCTTCTTGGAGTTCTAAAATTTTTAAACTCCCATCTTTTAAAGAGAGATAAAGGTCTTTATGTTGGACTGTTAAACAGGGAATATCGCTGCAATAACCCCTTTCTTTTTCGGTTTTTAAGATTTTTAAGGGGGTTTCGCCGTAATAAATAAAGGCGCCAGGTGTATAGCTTAAACCCCGAATATGGTTAAAAATTCGATCAACACTTTGGGTGAGATCTAGCTTCTCATCTTCCGGAGTAATCTTATTAGCGAAGGTCACAAGGCTTTCATCTTGCACCTCTCCAGGAAGTTCCCCGTTCATATAAGGAAGAAGGTTTTCCTTAACTAAAGTTAACCCAGTCCTCCACATCTTGTCGCAGAGGGATGTGTAGTTATCGTCATCTTTGATTTCAATTTCCATCTTTTTATACATGAGGCCAGCGTCCATCTTCTTTACCATCTGCATGAGGGTGACACCGGTCACTTTGTCGCCATTCATGATCGCTCGTTGAATCGGAGCGGCTCCCCTATATTTTGGGAGCAAGGACCCGTGAACGTTGACCGCCCCATACGGAGCGAGCTTTAAAAAGCTTTCCGGCACGATTTTCCCATAAGAAAAAGTTAAGATAACATCGAAAGAAATCCCATCTAAGAACGAATAATCATCTTTGAGTTTTTCCGGTTGAAAACAGGGAATATTATATTTCTTGGCCACTTGTTTACAGAGGGGTTCGGTGAGGAGGTGTTTACGGCCCGTATAAGTATCAATTTTCGTGATGACACCGGCGATATTGAAGCCACTTTGAATTAAACCTTCCAAAAGATTTGCGGACATCTCCGCTGTCCCTAAATACAAAATCTTAAAATCGCTATTCTCTAAAAATTTTTTCATCATTCACCCTCCCAAACTTTGCTCTTTAGTATATCGCTTTTATAATACTTAAGGCACTCAAAAGGAGAAAGTATGAAGCTGAATTCCGTCCAATATGTAAAAGATTGTCTGGCCTGGTTAAGTAACCAAGACGAGACCTTAGAAAATTTATTTAAAGTCATTAAAAGCCATTACGGTAAAGAAATCGCCTCTATTTATTTTGATGAAGACAATAAAGTCGTCAAAATGAATTACCGGGAATATTTTTCTAATATCGATACCATTTCAAGGAAATTAACGAGTTTATTTAAGAACATCGAGGATGGTTCCCTGGTCGCTTTAAAGATTAAAAACTCACCAATTTGGCCGATACTTCTCTGGTCAATCTTAAAAGCCGGGCACCCGGTGTTCTTGATTGACGCCAGACTCCCCAAAGAGAACACCCAAAACCTCTTAAACCAAGCCAAAGCCCAGGCTATCATCGTCAATGAAACCGATGACTACAATATCAAGACCTGGCGGGTCAATGAAATAAATCAAGCAGAAGAAATCGAAAAACCGGTTAAGTTCGCTAATACTATTTATTTCAGTAGCTCCGGCACCACCGGTGACGCCAAAATCATGGAGATGAACGGGAAGAATATCTTCTTCCAGTTAAGAGAAGCTTACGATATTCCGCAAGAAAACGAAGTCTTAATCAGCCCAAAAAAGATTAGACTGCTCGCGATGATTCCTCTCCACCACATCTTTGGTTTTGTCGCGGTGTTCCTCTGGTTTACTTTCTTTGGAAAAACCTTAGTCTATCCTCAAAGTATCGCCACCCCTGACTTAATGCACGCGATAAAGAAGGGAAAAGTTACCCACCTCTTCAGCGTCCCGATGTTCTGGGATAGCGTCGCCACTTTAATCGAAAGGACGATGAAGATGAAGGGGTCGAAGATGGAAAATCTCTTTAACAAACTGAAACTCTATAACTTAGGGGAAATCAGTAAGAAGGAAGCGGGTTTTGCAGGAACTAAGCTCTTCAATTACCTTTTAAAAACCAAAGCCTTAGGTTCCCAAATCGCCTTCTGTATCACCGGCGGCGGCTATATCAGCGAAGGCACCATGCGGACCATCAACGGTATCGGTTACCCCTTATATAACGGCTACGGGATGACGGAAATTGGGGTCACCTCCGTTGAACTTAGTCCGAACGTTAAAGACCGGCTTAAATGTTCCATCGGGCACGCGATGCACGGGGTCACCTACCGGGTTGATGAAACCGAAGAACTCTACGTTAAAACCGATTGTTTACATGAAAAAGAAATCATTAAAGGGGTTGAAAGAGCCACTGTCACTACCGAAGACGGCTTCTTTGCTACCGGCGATATCGCGACTTTAGATAAAGACGGAAGATGCTACATCAAAGGACGGAAGAAAGACGTCATCATCAGCACGAACGGGGAAAACGTTTATCCTGATGAAATCGAATTCTACTTCAAGAACATCAGCCACGTTAAAAATAGCGTTGTCTTTGGGAAAAAAGATGGAGCGAAAGAAAAAATCATCCTCGTCCTCGAGCTCGATAATAATGTCGATAAAGATGAACTTTCGAAGATGAAAGAAGAAATTAAGGATATCAATGATTCGCTCGCCAATGAAAAGAAAGTCGAAGAAGTTTATCTTTATAAAAAAGCGATGCCTTTAGCCAATAATATCAAAGTCAAACGTTTCAAGATTAAAGAAGACTTTGAAAAGGCTAAAGAAAACTTCGCCACCATCGACGGGAATAGCTTAGAAAGGAAAGTAAATTTCGAAGGTTATAACGATAAAGACGTTGAAGAAACCAGTAAAAAGATTAAAGAAATCTTTAGTAAGATTCTTCTCCTTCCGATCTTTAAGATCGATGGGGATGCCATCTGGACGAAAGATCTCGGGGGCGACAGCATGAGCTATATCGCGCTCATGAGTGAGCTCGACGAAGCCTTCCACGTCGAGATTCCGGTCGAACAATACGGGAAAGTGGGGACTGTTAACGACTTCACCAAACTCATTTTGGACCTTAAAAAGGGAGAAAAGACGTAACTTGTAATAGTAAATGCAACTTATCCTTCCGAAATTCGTTTTAACAAAGT
>UQOB01000054.1 GCA_900542595.1 uncultured Mollicutes bacterium
CTTTCATTTTAAGACGAGACTCATAACAAGCATCGTTATTTTGTTTTTAAGCTTAACGGCCATCTTTTTATCGGGCTCCCTTTATTTTCGAGATGAAAAAACGATGATTGTCTCGGGTCTATATAACACCAGTAATCTATACCTCGCTTTACGGAGCGAAAGTGGAAAACATTTTAATGAGCAAGATATTCAGTTAACTGGTACAAAGTCATATGAAAATCTTGATCGTTCTTTATATAACAATATCTTTCGGAAAGTTAACACGGCAAGAGAGAATTTTATAGCCAAATATTTTTTGAGTATCGGGAAAAATGTTTTTGCTTATGAAGACGTTAAAAAGGATATCGAAATCGTCTTAGGAAAGATGCCGGAGGGCGAAGAATTTATCATCAGCGAAAGTTTGTACAATTTTTTTAAGGACAGCGGTTATAAAAATGAAACGGTTCGATATCCAGTAGGCTCCGTTGATGAAACCTTTTTAAATGGTGCGGCGACAATTAAAGTCGAAATCCAAAACGGGGTAAGTAAGGACCTTAAAATTGTCGGGGTATTTAAGGACGATAACTTAGATTATTTCTCTGCTTTAGAAGATAAGGAAGCCCTTAAGGATTATGAAACTAATATCTTAAATAGTGTCCTTTTATCGACATTTTCGTCGGCCTTAATAACTTCGAAAGCCGCGTTAGACGGCTTAACTTTAAGAATGGGAGATTCTTTTACTTTAAGTAACGACTTTGTTTTAGAAGTGGATGGAAATGTTTTTAGGCCTTCGGTTAGCCTTTTAAATGACGAAGATAATTTAAAAAGTGGAGAAGGGATTGCACTTCCGTATGATAATTTTGTTCAATATTACAACTCTCCATTAATTTTACCTGAAGAAGCTCAAATTGATATAAATAACCTCAGCTTAGGCGCTTCTCTTGACGAACTTCCGTTAGGCTCTTCTTCCCTTCTTTTAAAAGAAACAAACCTCAGTAAACTTTCCTTATTAGCGGCGGTTATCCACGTTAAAAAGAACGGTCTTCCACCTAATTTATCGACTTATAAGGAATACCTTTTTTACACGCTTCCGGAAGAAGATAAATATATCTTGGATAATGATAAACTGTTACAAACATGTTACGCGGTGCAGCTTGCGTTCAGTAATTCTTATTCCTTAAATTCCTTCTTTTTTGAAAATCCTTTTGGGGATTTATCTGGGGCAAGCATCACTTTATCCTTTTTAAAGGAATTACTCGATCCATCACTTTTCCCTTCCGTTAATTTTGGAGTTCTGAAAAGTGGAGCGAAAGAAAAAGAGTATCATCTTCCGTTAGTATCATTAACTTTTAGTGATACTATCAGCTTAACCTCGGTGTATTTTAATGACCTAAACGATACTTTTAACCCCGTATCTTTAACTTCATCCTATTTCGTTGATAAACGGGTTAATGACGTTAATGATGTGCTTTCACATGTTGAGCAATATAACGCGGCACACGTAGAAGACCCATTAAAGATTGAAAGCCCGGTCAATGCTGCGGTAGATAGCCTTTTTGAAACTTATTTAACCTCCGGTTTATTAACCTTAGTGTTTTCTTTAGGCGTACTATTTTTAATCATCGGGCTCCTCTTCTTCATCAATATCGCTTTTGTGACTTTCTCTTTAACAAAAGAAGAAGACGCGATAAAGCTGTCGCTCGGGGTAAAAAAATCTTACCTTTATTTTAGGAATTTTGTCGGGCAATTTTTGCTCTTTATCTTTCCCTTTCTTTTGTCGACGGTAGTGGCGTTAATAGTCTTTAATTTATTAAACCAATTCATAAGCGGCTATTTTTTAGTCACTTTACCTTATCTCGCTCTTCACGGTTTCTTGACCGGTATGCTTTTCTTATTAATTCTTCTTTTAATTTCTTCCTTAGTGTTCTTAGCTTTAATCAATAGTGACAAAAAGATTCAAAGAACTTTAAAAGCGGCTTTTCATTAAAATGAAAATAATAGTATTTTCTATTGCATTAAGACGTCCCTTTATTCATCTTAATTGAAAAAAGAAAGAAAATTCGTATACTTATCCCATGACGATTTTTTCAAATAAAAATTTATTTAAATTATATACGATGATTTGGGCCTTTCTTTATCTTAATCTTTTTTCTCTTTTTATTTTTGCCTTGGGTCTCGCTTCTTTTTTAACTCTTTATTTTAATGGAGACATCGGGCTTAAAGTTCTAACTTCGTTAGAGCTCAGCGCTAGCAGCTTATCTTTAACCTTATTACTCGTTTATTACTTAAGTTATTTCTTTTCGAAAAAGAAGGAGAAGGTGGTTAGAGTCGCCCCGTATTTGCAACTTACGTTATACATCCTTCTTTTCCTCTATTTTGTGTTTAGGCTCATCACTTATTATCTATCGCCATCTTTATTTTGGGGCGATTTTAACCTTTATTTATGTCTTTTAGGTATTGCGGTATTTTTTAGCCAAGCCGTGTACGCTTTCTTTAAAATCAATTTGAGAAAAGTTCAGCATAAAGCGGGGGAAGAGCTAAAAACACAGTTTCAAAATATCTTTAAGGAAGAAAATAGTTCAACTTCCGTTAAAACGGAAATCAGTGAACAAAAAAGGGATATCAAATCGCAATTTAAAGAAAAAGCAACGATAATTGACGGGGATTTTACGGAAATCAAGAAAGACGATTAAATGGGAAGACGGAAGAGTTTTTTAGCCGTTTTTCCCATCAATTTTTCGTAGTCCCTTTTTTTAAGCTTTTCTTCATTTTTAAAATAGCTTTCGTACATCGGGTTACTTAAAGTATCTTTCCCGTCGATCGGGTTATCGGTCCCAAACATTATCCGGTTGGGCCCAAGCTCTTCGATACACTGTTTAACAAAACTCATCTTTACCCAAGCGGTATCGCCGTAGAGATTAGGGTGATTTTTTAAGACTGCTAAAGCTTGGTTATTATCTCCCATGAGTTGCATATGAGCAGCGATAAACTTCAGGTTCGGATGGTGGTCACTGACTAAGCCTAAATAAAAGACATCGCTATATTTATCTTTCGCGGTATGGACAAGCATCGGAAGATCATAATGTTCCATCAATTGAAAGTAGGGGTCCATCTTCGGCGAGGTAATCCGAAGTTTACTGCAGAAAGGATGGAACTTAAGCCCGTAGATGATATCGCGGTTTTTCTCGATGAGGTCGAGGAATTCTTTGCTGATTGTTTCGTGGTGAGGACGGATCCAGACTAAAAGCCCCATCTTTTCTTTGTGGCGCCTAACAAAAGGGATAGCCTGTTTTAAGGCTTCAACTTGGCTCACTAAATACTTAGTTTCTCCCTTTTTACCCGGGTATTCCGCGGCATTACAGTTACTGATTAAACTGAAATCGATGTGGTACTTCTTCATCGAAGTTAAGACGTCCCTTTGGCATTGTTTAAGAGTGGGCCAGCTGGCGATATGGACGTGACTATCAACGATCATAAAAGTTTCCTCCGGATAAAACTTACGAGCTGCAAGTATTTTTCTTCATCCAAACCTTCTAAGAAGTTATTGTTAAAGATGACATCACTCCTCAAGATTCTTGGGGAGATATAGATTTCTTGGCTCGGTTTCACGGTTTTAAAGTATTGGGTGAGAACGCTGTCGAGGCTTCGGCCGCGTTCTTTGCTGTCCCGCTTAATTCTTCTCGCTAAAGCGAGATCATTATCGCAGTAGATAAAAATCTTTAAATCAAAAGGGGGAAGTTTATCTAAAATCGGGTAGAGGAGCGTCCCTTCTAAAATCAATAAATCGGTCTTTTTAAAGGGGATGGTTTCTTTTTTTCGGGTGTGGGTGACAAAATCATAGATCGGAATCTCCGTATCTTTCCCTTCCCTTAAATCCTTTAAGACCTGGCTTAAACATTTATCATCGATCATCTCCGGGTGATCGTAATTGAGCTTATCGCGTTCTTTTTCAGGTAAGTGGCTCTGATCGCGGTAAAAAGCATCGAGCGACAGCACCTCGCAGCCCGGTAAATCCTTCTTTAAATGTTGGGTGAGGTAAGTTTTTCCGCTGCCGGAATAACCCCCGATGGCGATCATTTTCATCTTCTTACTCCTTCTTTAAATAGTAATCGAGGCAAAGGGTGATTAATGGGTCATGGACTTTTGAAGCATCTTCCTTTTTCCAAGTGTAAGTGCCGTTAACATCTAAAACTTCTTCTTCACTGATTTTTAAATCTTGTAAAGGGGTGACCTCTTGACTATCGAGGTAGGGTTGAACCGCCATTCGTTCTTCGGTATAGAAGGTTCTTGTTACATAGTAACCATCGTCTTTTTTCGTGATGCCGTCATTTAGATAGACGCCGCTCGCGGTCACGCCGGTGGTCTTATCGTCATCAATTATGATATTCGGGTCAACGTAGAGGAAAGTGGGAACATAGCCAGTATCATAACCAAAAGGATAATCTTCCTTTTCCGTTAGACCGTATTCTTCTTTAAAAGCGTTCCACATTTCTTCATTAAAAGTTAAATCATCATTGAGCCGGACCCCAACTTGGTCACAGTCGATGAGGTAAGAGGTATTCCGGTCTTTTTGGTTATAGCTCTTTAAGATTTGTTCATCTAAAAATGAACAATCTGAACAGGTGGAACGAGAGAAATAGATGCTAAAGGTTTCTTTTCCTTGGTAAAGCTTTTCGAGCTGGTCTTTTGTGACATACAGCATATCGCTATTATGGAGTCGTTCTTCTAACCATTTTCGGAGGACATTTTGGTCATTGACCATCGGGTCAGAGGTGGACCCAGCGGTATATTGGTCAGCTATTACCCCATCTTTAAAAATCGCCAGTGTCGCGTTCTCGTGGCTCAACTTCAGCCCGAAATTATCATTATTACTAAAAGCGTTAATATCGATATAGTGGATGAGGTAATCATCTTTTTCCATCACCCAAGATAAGGTTTCAGTGAAAGTGACGTAACAGTCGCAGGTCTGTTTATCATCCCCGACGAAGAGGATAAAAGAGTCTTGATTGATGACATAATCATTGAGGGTGATATAGTCGATTTCCTTCATGTTTTCTTTCCAACTTAAAGAAGAGTCATATAACTTTCCAAAGGTCAGATAAGTTAAGGATTTTTGGTCGGTGTCACAACTCGCTAAAAAGGGGAGCAAGAGTATAAATATTAAGGCGGCTTTTTTCATGCGATTATTATAACGCAAAAAAGAGGGGAAAAAACAGGCGAACAAAGCGGTGATATTTTAAAAAATTATTTTCATTGTTTCTTTCGATAAGACCGATAAAAAGCCGATTTCAAAAAAATGTAAAAAATTATTGAAAAAATATCTCTTGCATTTTTCATTTCAATACCCCATATTTTTGCCGTTATTTTTCACAATTTTCTTAAGAGAGAGAAAGGGGGAAAATTATGAAAGAAAACGATACCATCATCCAGTTTGAACATGTCAGTAAAATCTTCCCCGATGGCTTCATCGCCGTCGAAGATTTTTCCCTCGACATCAAACGGGGGGAATTTGTCACCCTTTTAGGTCCTTCCGGCTGCGGTAAAACAACGACTCTAAGGATGCTTGCGGGTTTCGATAGCCCGAGTAAAGGCAAGATTATTTTGGACGGGAAAGATATCACTAGTCTCCCTCCATACAAGAGACCTTTAAATACCGTTTTCCAACATTACGCGTTATTCCCTAATCTCGACGTCTACGATAACGTCGCTTTCGGCTTAAAACTTAAGAAAGTGCCGGTGAAAGTGAAAAACCGGAAAGGGGAAGAGGTCATTAAATATAAACATTTAGACCGAAGAACCATCGATCTTAAGGTCGCGAAAGCCTTAGAAATCGTCAACATGGAAGATATGGAAGACCGGGACGTCCAAAGTTTATCGGGCGGTCAACAGCAAAGGGTCGCGATCGCAAGAGCCATTGTCAATGAACCAGAAGTTCTTCTCTTAGATGAACCCTTAAGCGCCTTAGACCATAAGATGCGAAAAGACATGCAGCTCGAACTTAAAGAAATGCATGAAAAGCTCGGTATCACCTTCGTCTATGTCACCCATGACCAAGAAGAAGCTCTCTCGATGAGTACAACGGTCGTTGTCATGAAAGACGGGGCCATCCAACAAGTCGGGACCCCGGAAGATATCTATAATGAACCGGTCAACGCTTATGTCGCGGACTTCATCGGAGAAAGCAATATCTATAACGCGACGATGGTGGGACCGAAGATGGTCCGGTTCTTAGGCGGCGTTTTCCCCTGCGTCGATGATTTTAAACTCAACGAAAAGGTCGATGTCGTCGTTCGTCCAGAAGACGTCATTATCTCAGAGAAAAATAAAGGGATCATCAACGGGAAAATTGTCAGCAAGATCTTTAAAGGCGAGATGTACCAATATATCGCTTTAGTCGGGAAGAACGAAGTGTTGATTAGAGGAACGAAAAACTACGCCTTAAACGAAGAAATCGGTTTAAAGGTTGATCCGGAAAACATCCAGGTCATGAAGAAAGAACTCGTCAGTAACGTCTATCAAGATGCTTATATCAATAAAGATAACGAAGTCGTTTTAGCCGAAAGTTTCCCTTTCCCTTGCGATTTAACCCAGCTCATTAAAGGGAGTTACATGGAAGAGGGTTATTTAGTCGACCCAAAAACCAAAAAGAAATATGACTTAGCAACTTCAGAAGCTGACGTTATCGCGGAAGTTCCCTTAGACAAAGTCCAAATCCTCGATAACTTAGAAGAGGGGCACGCGAGAGGGAGAATCTGTTCTTCCGTCTGGCTCGGGGATCACTATCAATATATCGTCAGAACTGACGAAGAAGAAGACTTCGTCCTTGATACCGTCTATCAATATGACCTCGGAGCGGAAGTGGGGATTGAAATCAATAAAGAAGATATCAAGCTGAAACTCAAGAAAGGAATCGAAAACTATGAAGTCACTGATTAGTTTAAAGAACCATTTTCATTCCTTTCAAGAGAGAAAGATTAAGTACTTATGTTTTCCGTACGCGTTATTTCTTCTCCTCTTCGTCATCATTCCGATTATTTTAATTGTCGGGTACGCGTTTACTGATAGTAACGGAAGCTTTAGCTTCAATGCCTTAGTGGAATTCTTTACTTCCACCAGTAAAATCAGCGTCCTTGTCGTCAGCCTCTTTATGGGCTTACAGACCACGTTAATTTGTTTAGTTTTAGCTTTTCCTGCTGCTTATTTCTTAGCCAATAAGAAATTCAATAAAAATGCGGTGTTGGTCTTACTTTTCATCATGCCGATGTGGATCAATTTCGTCATTCGGACGGGCGCAACGAGAGATTTATTGACCGCGATGGGGTTAAACGGGGGAAGTCACCCCTGGGAAGCCACTCTCATCGGGATGGTCTATAACTATTTACCGTTCACCATCCTTCCCTTATATACCACGATGCTAAAGCTCGATTATTCCCAGGTCGAAGCCGCGATGGATTTAGGGTGCGGACCGGTGAGAGTGTTCACCAAAAGCATCCTTCCCCAAAGCGTGCCGGGCCTCGTCAGTGCGGCCCAGATGGTCTTTATGCCGGTCATGAGCTCTTACGTTATCAGTGACACCTTAAGCGAAGGAAAAATCACCTTATTTGGTAACAGCATCTATCTCAATTTCACCAATAGCCAATGGAATACCGGGAGTTTTATGGCTCT
>UQOB01000055.1 GCA_900542595.1 uncultured Mollicutes bacterium
TATTATTGTAATTTACGAGTAGAAGAAAGCAACCCCGTAGGGGTGTGCTTTTGCTCTGATAATTGAATAGAATACCGATATAAACAATTCTTTAGGCATCTTTTTAAATTTTATAATCAATCATTAAAACTTTAACCTCTAATGATCTTGGCAAAATTGGCTATATTTTTTATTGTTCGCCTAAAAACACTCCTTAACAGCGAATTATTATCATCATAATTAAATGATGAAATCTCATTATCATTTGCAAAAGGCCTATAAAATTAAAGATATTGATAAAAATTAATATCGAATAAATTACTAACGTTTTGCAACGATAAACAGGTTTTTGTGTCTTTAATTCAAAACTTCTAGAGCAACAAAAAAGGATTCATTTGTTCGATGAATCCTTGTTTTTTGTTATGCATCTGCGCTGAAGAGCTTCATATCGAGGAAGAAACTTCCGAGCGTTAACACCGATAGCCCGACCCCGATCATCAAGACCCAATGGAAGCCGACGATCCAGCCCATCATCGCGAGATAAAGGTAGCAGATGACGCTATACATGTAGAGCCAGAAGGTGGCTTTATCGTACTTCTCATCCTTCTTGTAATAGGTGAACATAACTAACAGTTTAAGAACGATTAGTAAGCCTGTCATACCGAAGAAGACGACAAAGGAGATTACTTCATTGTTCCACCCATGGTTTTGGAAGTAACTTAAGAAGTTTTCCGGCTGCGTATCGAGCCCTAAAAGCGGAGCAAAAAGGAAGAGGATAATCGTTAAAATATAGACGAGCAAAAGGCCGAAACCAAAGAGCCGTTTCTTACTGAAGAACTGATATTCTTCTTCGAATTTTTCTTCGTTCATTAGTAGTTCTCCTTCTGCCGTTGATAATTGACCGCGAGTTTCTTTTTATAAGCCTCGATGACTTCTTCGTTAGTAAAAGATAAGTAAGGCATGATATTTAAGAAACTCCCGAACGCGAGAGCGTAATCCTTGGGATCAAAACTCTTGGCAAAGTCAGTGATTAAACAATAGGTTTTTAAAAGCTGCGTGCTTAAGTCATGGCTCTCTTCTTTAATGACGTGGGAATAGCTTTCCACTCCCATCATCACACCTAAAGAAAGGAAGAAATGAAGACCATCACTAAACTCATCGAGGAGCCGGTCTTTTGTGTTCATTCCCTTGTTCGACCAGAACTTAAAGCACCGGGTCTCATTCGCGAGTTCCCCGACCTCCACTAAAAGGGAAAGCACCCGTTCGACTTTGGTACTTTCGTACGTCACGTGGTGCTTTTCTTGGATGACTTTATCGAGGTCTTTTTGTAAGAGGAATAACTCGCTTAAATCTAGCGGCTTATTCATCATCGCCTTTCACCGCGATTTTCTGTAAGTGCCAGATATCCCGGTTATATTCTTCGATGGTGCGGTCGCTACTGAAGTGGCCGGCGTGGGCGATATTATGGATTGCCGCTTCCGCCCACTTCTTCTTATTTTGATAGAATTTATCGGCTTTTTCACAAGCTTCACAATAGGAATCGAAGTCCTTTAAGATGAAGTATTGGTCGCCCCTATTCATGATTTCGTCAAAGATCATTTGGAAACGGTTGCCCTTATTGATGGCCCACGGGCCATTGAAGAGGCTATCCATGACGTTTTTGATTCTGGTGTCGGAATTATAGACGTCCCAAGGATTATAGGTCCCGGTTCTCACGTATTCATTGACTTCGTCTTCCGTTAACCCGAAGATGACTTCGTTTTCTTTACCGGCGAGATCCGCGATTTCGATATTGGCCCCGTCTAAGGTTCCAAGCGTGATCGCTCCGTTCATCATGAACTTCATGTTGCTGGTCCCGCTGGCTTCTTTTCCGGCCGTCGAGATTTGCTCACTGATATCGGTCGCTGGAATAATCTTTTCCGCCAGACTCACCCCGTAATTTTCCACGAAGACAATCTTCATGAACTTACTGGCTTCTTCGTCATTATTGATGACGTCCGCGACCGCTAAGATAAGTTCGATAATTCGTTTCGCATATTCATAGCTCGGAGCCGCTTTCGCCCCAAAGATATAAGTATGCGGGGTCATCTTAAAGTTCGCAGGATCATTCTTAAACGCTTGGTAAAGGCTCATGATGTGGAAAATATTCATCAGTTGCCGTTTATAAGCGTGTAACCGTTTGATTTGGGTATCAAAGATACTGTCGGGATTGATTTCAATACCGGTGGTATCTTGGATGTATTTCGCGAATTTGACCTTTTGATTATGTTTAATCTTTAAGAATTCTTTTTGGGTCGCCGCATCTTTCGCGAACTTATCAAATTTGACGAGTTCATCGGGTTTAGTAATCCATTTGTTTTCAATTCTCGAAGTGATCAAATTGCTGAGTTCCGGGTTGGAATATAAGAGCCATCTTCTATGGGTCACCCCATTGGTCTTGTTATTGAATTTTTCCGGGAAGAGTTGATAGAAATATTTAAAGGTATAGTTCTCTAAGATATTGGTATGAATCTTCGCGACCCCATTGACACTGAAGGAAGCATAGATGGCCATGTTAGTCATATGGATTTGCCCATCTTTAATGATGGCCATTTGGTATTTCTCCCCGTCCCCAATGCCTTTTTCGGTGAGGTAGAGGTTAAATCTCCGGTTGATTTCTTCGATGATCATATAGACCCGGGGGAGTAAGTTTTGGACGTAGTTGACGGGCCATCTTTCTAAAGCTTCCGGCATGACCGTGTGGTTGGTGTAAGCAAAACACTTTTGAACCATCGCCCAAGCATCATCCCAGCCGTAACCGTATTCATCCATGAGAAGACGCATAAGTTCCGGAATCGCTAAGATTGGGTGGGTGTCATTGAGTTGGAACATGTAATGTTCCGGGAGTTGGTCGAGCGTGCCATATCTCCGCATTTCCCCGCGGAGAACGCTTTGAAGACCAGCGCTGACTAAGAAATATTGTTGCCGAAGTCTTAAGAGCCGGCCGTGTTCGGTGCTGTCATCGGGGTAAAGACCGAAGCAGAGTTCCTTTAAGGTCGATAAATATTCGTTGAACGAACAATCGGTCGGAAGATTCTTTTCGCTCGGTTCCGCGGACCAAAGCCGTAAGGTATTAGCGACCCCGTTATGGTAACCGACGACACTGACGTCATAGGGAACCGCTCTAATGGCTCTGGCATTGACTAACCGAATAGCGTAGTTACCATCAGGTTTTAAATAAGTTTCCGCGTTGCCGTAGAACTTAACTTCCACCGCATGTTTCGGTTTTCTGACTTCAAAGACGAAGCCGTCGCTCAACCATTGGTCGGGAAGTTCGATTTGTTTTCCGTCGACAAATTTTTGGCGGAAGAAACCGTATTCATAACGGATAGTATTTCCGTGGAGAGCGTACCCAAGAGAAGCTGCGCTATCGAGGAAACAGGCAGCGAGCCGTCCTAAGCCACCATTTCCGAGCCCGGCGTCTTTTTCCATATCTTCCAGTTCATTGATATCGATGCCGAGTTCTTTAAGGCCATCACGGGCCACTTCATAAATCCCGAGGTTTTGCATATTGTTGAGAAGCAAACGGCCAATCAAGAATTCCATCGAGAAATAGATGCATTGTTTAATGCCTTTCTTGAGGATTTGTTCCCGGCAAGCCCGCCACTCATAACCGGCCCAGTCCCGGACCATTTCCCCTAAGATGTTATATCTTTCAGTGATGTGGCTATCAGAGACCGAACGGCCATATTTTTCGCTTAAGCGTTTTTCAAATTCTTGTTTAAATTCTAATTTATTTGCAAACATTCATTTCTTCCTTCCTAAATAAGAGGATTATTTCGCGCTCTTTTTCGTGCGTTTCGCTGGCGCTTTTTTAGTTTTACTCGAAGTTTTCTTTTCTGTCACCTTTTTCTTAGTGCTAGTTGTGCTTTTTTTGGTAACTTTCTTCGCTTTTTCCTCTTTGACTTCTTCTTTTTTAACTTCGACAGGTTTTTCGACCCTTCTCTTAAAGATCATCGCGGCGTAACTCCCGAGCTTGATCGATAAGTGGTGAGGTCGATCCTCAGGTCCCCAATCATAGCTTTGAAGAGGCGCCCCATTATATTGATTCCACCCGCCATAGATATCTTTATCGCTATTGAAGATTTCGTCGTAGATTCCGCCATTTAAGCAGCCGACTTCGTATCCTTCATAATAGTTCGGGGTCATGTTATAGACGAAGAGTAAATCGCTATCGCCGACTTGCCGTTCAAAGGCGAAGACGCTTTGGCCGCTATTGTTGACCATGGTCCATTGGAAGTGAACGGGATTATATTCTTCCACCTTCATCGCGTCTTCCGCTTGATAGATGAGGTTTAGATCACGGAACATCCGGCAGATGCTATCGTGCTTGGGGAAGCTCTTAAGGAACCACGGCAATGAGCGGTTTTCATTCCATTCATCGAAGGAAGCGAGTTCATTACCCATGAAGTTGAGTTTCTTCCCCGGGTGCCCGAATTGGTAGGTATAGAGGTTACGAAGAAGGGCGAACTTGGTATCGTAATCCCCATACATCTTGTTGATTAAGGTCCCTTTCCCGTGGACCACTTCATCGTGGCTCAAAGGTAATAAGAAGTTTTCACTATAGAAATAGGCCATCGAGAAGGTGAGCTTATTATGTTCCCACTTCTTATAAATCGGGTCTTTCGCATAATACTTTAAGGTATCATTCATCCACCCGAGATCCCACTTATAATCGAAACCTAAACCCCCGTATTCTAAGGGTTTGGTGACCCCTAAGAAGTCGGTCGAATCTTCCGCAATCATCATGACGTCGGGGTGTTCAAAGTGAATCTTCCCGTTTAACCGTTTGATGAATTCAGTGGCCCCAGTATTTTCGCCGTTAGCTTTATTTCCATCCCAGTAGACGATGTTACTGACCGCGTCCACCCGGATGCCGTCAAAATGGAAGTAACAGAGGAAATAGTTCATCGCGCTCATAAGGAAGCTTCGGACCGGATCTTTTCCTAAGTCAAATTGACAGCTCCCCCACGGGCTATAAGTGTGGGAGGGATCGCTATATTCATAGAGTTTACTGCCGTCGAATTCTCTTAAGGCATAGTAGTCAGTCGCAAAGTGAACCGGAGCGAAATCAAGGATGACCCCTAAGCCCGCTTGGTGAAGGAGGTTCACGAATTGCATCAGTTGTTTTGGATTCCCGTACCGGCTATCGACACTGAAGAAACCGGTCGCTTGGTAACCCCAGCTCCCATCGAAGGGATATTGGGTAATCGGCATGATTTCCACGTGGGTGAAACCGAGACCTTTAACGTGGGCAATCAAGTCCGGTGCAATCTCTTCATAAGAAGGATATCTATCACCGATTTTCCCTCTCCAGCTCCCTAAATGGAGTTCATAGATCGACATCGGTTTATCGAAATTCCGGTCTCTTTCATTCATCCATTTTTGGTCGTTCCATGGGAAACCTTCAATATCATAAGTCCTCGAACAAGATTGGGGACGAAGTTCACTGTAGAACGCGAAGGGGTCGGCTTTATCGACATATTCCCCCCGGCAGTTTTTAAAGTGATATTTATAACTTTGGTAGTCATGAAGATCAGGGACGAAAGTTTCCCACACCCCCGCTTCATCGATTTTGTTCATTTTGTTAGCTCTCACGTCCCAGTTATTCCATTCCCCGATGACGCTGACATCGCTCGCTAAAGGAGCGTAGAGCCTGAACCACACCCCGTGGAGGGTCGCACCTGGGGTCTTTCCCCCATCGCTGCTCGGAAGGGTGCAAGTTCCGAAATGAGCGCCGAAATAACGAAAACCATCAATCGACTGCCCCATTAAATAGTCGTACAGTAAGCCGTAAGCCATATCAAATACCTCACAATTGCTAAAAAGACAATAGCACCTTTCCCCCTTTTTAGCAAGGCTAAAAGGGGTAAAAATGGGAAGAAAAAAGATATCAAAAACAAGTGCTTTCGCCTTTAAAAAATCCTCTTTTCCTTTTATCATAAACGGGAAAGAAGGAAACATATGAACAAAGTTATAGCGGTAAATGCCGGAAGCAGCTCCATCAAGTACAAGATGTTCTTGATGCCAGAAGAAACAGTTGTCTGCTCCGGAATTGTCGATCGTATCGGGCATGACGATGCGATTTTTAAGATGAAAGGCGAGGGTCTTAACCACGTCGAAACTCTCCCCATCAAAGACCATTCTTTAGGGGTCAAACTCATCCTCGACGGCTTAAAAAAATTCGGGATCGTCAAAGATTTAAAAGAAATTGTCGCGGTTGGGCACCGGGTCGTCCAAGGCGGAAAATATTTCTCTAAAAGCGTCATCTTCGATGAAGATGCGAAGCAAAAGATTGAAAGTTTAATTCCACTGGATCCGTTGCACGCTCCGGCCCACATCATGGGTTACGAAGCCTTTAAGAAGGCCCTTCCGGACGCCATTGAAATCGCGGTCTTCGATACGGCTTATCACCAAACGATGGAAGAAGAAGATTACCTCTTCCCCATCCCCTATGAACTCAGTAAAAAGTACGATATTAGACGGTACGGGGCCCACGGGACTAGCCACCAATATTTAGTCGAAAAAGGCATCCACGATTTCTTAAATGATGCTCCTCACAGCAAAATCATCAGCTGCCACATTGGGAGTGGCGCCAGTTTAACGGCCGCGCTCGACGGAAAAAGCATCGCTACTTCCATGGGTTTAACCCCCTTAGGCGGGGTCATGATGGGGACGAGATCCGGGGATATTGATCCCTCAATCTGTGACTATTTAAGCACCTCGACTGGCATGGATATTCATCAAATCTATGACCTCCTCAATAAAAAGAGTGGTCTCCTCGGGGTCAGCGATAACCTCAGTAACGATACGAGAGATATTGAAGCTGCTATCGATGAAGGAAACGAAAACGCCATTAGAGCAGGTAAGCTTTTCGCCAGAAGAATCGCGGATTTCATCGGCCAATATTACGTCCGTTTAGGCGGATGTGATTTAATTATTTTCTCTGCTGGTATCGGTGAAAATAGCGTTTACTTCCGGAAAGAAATCTTAAAGCGGGTCGAAGAAGCATTAAAACTCGATATCGATTACACTTTAAACGAAACCGAAAATCATAAAGAAGCTTTAATCAGTAAGAGCACGAGCCCCATTAAAGTCGCGATTATCCCGACAGACGAAGAAGTCATGATTGCGCGGGACCTTGAAAAAGCCTTGGAGGGAAAACTATGAACCAAGACTTAATCAAAGACTACGCCAAGAAATGGAAAAAAGAATTTAAGAAAGTTCGGTCTTTAATCGATAAATACCATAAAATCATCGTTTTCCGGCACATTAAACCGGACTTCGATGCTTTGGGTACTCAGATGGGTCTCGTCACTTTCCTTAAAGACAATTTCCCCGATAAAGAAATCCATTATGTCGGTGATAACCACGTCATCCTTCAC
>UQOB01000056.1 GCA_900542595.1 uncultured Mollicutes bacterium
TGTAGGTAAAGTCGATTAAAGTATCGATTTCATAGTGATAAAAGATTCCACTATCTTCCGTATCTTGCCCGGTAAAACCATAGATATGATCGCTATCAGCATGGGTGGCGATGACATACTCCAGTTTCCCATCCGTCACTTTTTCGTCGAGGAAGGGAATAATTACGTCTCTCGCGGTCGTAACGGTACTTCCGGCATCGATCAAGATATCGTAATCCCCGGCTTTGATGTAGGTGCAGTCCCCGCTGGTCCGATTATTTAAATTTAGGAAATAAATATACATCGTCCCGTTATCTTCTAACGGTTTTTCAATCCCGTGGGTTCTAAAGACTAACTTCGAAAGATTAAATTCATTGTTTTCGATATTCTCTGTTTCAAAAGTTAAAGAAGAACACGCGGTATAGTTCCCATTATCCAAACCCTTAAAAAGAAGATAAGGCGAGGTGGAACTATCGGTGATATCAGGAGCTTCCGTCTCCGTAGTTACTAAGTATTCCGTATCTTCTTTAACGTCAGTATAAACCCGTAAAGAGGCTTGTTCATGTTCCGCGTAGCCTAAGACCCTGACTTCACTGATGATAACTTTTTGGTCAAAGGTAATAGTGAAAGAGCCCCCTTCACTCGCAGTTCCAATTTTTAAGGCGGTCCCTTCCCCTTTTCTTGCGCTCACCCCGCTTAAAGAATAGGTGGGAAGGTTGATCGAACTAATGGAAGAATCTTGTTCTTTTAAAGCTTCTTCCCCTTCATATTTGCTGGTGCCGAATACCATATCCGCGCAGATGAGAGGATGCGTTTGTTCCGCTCTTAAAATAAAAGCAGGACTAAAGGCTAAACTGACCGAAACAATAACTAAGGATAAACACCCAAAGCTTAAGGCAAGGTTTTTCTTTTTCATAACGATTTCATTATAAGTGATTAGAAAAGAAAATTCTTTGATAAATTTCGCAAATTTTTATTAATAAAAAACTAATTATTGGAAAAAGAATGGGGTTTTTAGAAGGAAATTAGGAAAAGTCGATAAATTCCTAGAAACATTTAAATCGAACTCAAATCTAGGCAATGATAGAAAAATGACTATTGAACTCTTTAGTCCTTCGCTTGACCTTGATAGTAAGTTTTTTCAATCACTCCCCCACCGAGCAAGAGTCCATCTTCATCATAGATGGCCGCGAATTGGCCGGGGGTGACCGCTTTTTCCCCGTTATACTTAAGCCGCCACTCATCGTTTTGGTAAGTTAAGGTGCAAGGAACATCCGGGGCCCGGTAACGGAACTTAACAAAGACTTTTAAAGGTTCTTTTGGTACATCGGGTATCCAGTTTAAATGGGTTAATAAAGTTTCATCGCTTAACAGATAACTTTCATTATGTTCACTGGTGACGTAGAGGATATTATTCTTCACGTCTTTTTGGCAAACAATCCACTTCCCCGGAGCGAAACCTTTAACCCCACCGATATTTAAGCCGTGACGTTGCCCTAAAGTGTAGAAAAGAACGCCGCTATGAGTGCCTAAGGTTTCTTTGCTCTTAATATCGACGATTTTCCCAGGGGTAACAGGTAAATAGTTAGTTAAGAACTGCTTAAAGTGCCGTTCCCCGATAAAACAGATACCGGTGGAACCATGTTTTTGGCTGAGTTCTTCTAAACCGAGTTCTTTGACAATTTCTCTCGCTTCCGTTTTTAAAATATCTTCCATCGGGAAGAGGGAAACCGCGATTTGGTCTTCTTTAACCAACGACAAGAAATAAGTTTGATCTTTCGCTAAATCTTTCGGTTTATGAAGATACGCTTTCCCGTCTTTTATGACTTTTTTAGCGTAGTGACCCATCGCGATTTTATCGAAACCATTCTTTTTCGCGAAATCTTGGAAAGCGGAAAATTTAATATAACGATTACATAAAATATCAGGGTTAGGTGTTCTTCCTTTCTTATATTCTTCTAAGAAATAAGTGAAGACATCATCCCAATATTCTTTGATGAAATCAATCCGCATTAAGGGGATACCGAGGGTCTTTGCGATAATTACCGCGTCATGGTAATCCTTTTCCTGGGGACAGACGTCATTATTGACGGTCGGGTTGCCTAAGAAGTCATTATTAGCAAAACTATCCCAGTTCCGCATATAGCAACCGGTGACATCGTATCCTTGTTTTTTTAAGAGGTAACTCGCGACAGCGCTATCGACGCCCCCACTTAACCCGATTAAGACTTTCTCTTTCATCACGGAAATAGTTTAAGGCTATCGAGGAGCAATGTAAAAGGTCCATCGTTAATTAAAAGCACTTTCATATCGGCTCCATAGATTCCTTCTTTGACAATTATCCCACTCTTTCTTAAGCCTTCATTAAAAAGCTCATAAAGTTTTTTGCCTTCTTCGTACTTCATCGCTTTCGTAAAAGAAGGACGGTTACCGTCTTTCACGTCCCCGGCTAAAGTGAATTGGCTGACGCTTAAAATAGCCCCATTGACGTCTTTAAGTGATAAATTCGTTTTCCCATTACTATCTTGGAAAACCCTGAACTTAAGGATTTTGTTCACCATCTTTTGGTTAACAGTGTCATCATCCCCTTCTTCATAACCGACTAAAAGCAAAAAACCTTTGCCAATCTCGGATATTTTTTCAGAATTTATAGTAACGGAAGCTTCTTGAACAACTTGTAGTACAACTTTCATAGGTTAAGAAATATGGTCATAGACGACCTTTTTATCAGTGACGGGAGTGTCTTGATAGGTCACCGCGTTAGCGAGATCTTTCATCACTTCTTCTAAGCCCGGCTTATTAGTGTGGGCTTTCATGATGACTTCACCCTTTTTAACGTAATCCCCGACTTTCTTTTCTAAGACAACGCCAGCGGTATAGTCGATGACGTCATCGATGGTGGCACGTCCACCCCCTAATTTCATGGCGCTCTCACCCACCACTAAGCTATCAATCCGCTTGATATAGCCACTCTTAGGGCTAAAGATCGGAACCCGGTATTTCGCGACTGGGAATTTATTTAAATCTTCGAGGTAAGAAATATCCCCACCTTGGGCTTTAAACATTTCACACATCTTCTTAAAGCCCCGGCCATCTTTGATAGCGTCTTCGATCATCTTTCGGCCTTCATCTTTGCCTTTTGCAATCTTACTTTGCACGAGCATAATGCCCCCGGCTTCTAAGACTAATTCATGGAAATCTTTCGGGCCATGGTTATGGAGGGTATCGACCGCTTCTTTAACTTCTAAGATATTTCCAACTGCTAAGCCTAAAGGTTCATCCATATCGGTGATGATCGCCTGAGTATCTCTCTTTAAATGATCCCCAATCTTCACCATGAGTTTCGATAAAGTTCTCGCGTCTTCTAAAGTCTTCATAAAGGCGCCACTTCCAAACTTTACATCTAACAATATAGCGTCGCTCCCACTCGCGAGCTTTTTACTCATGATGGAACTGGCGATTAAGGGTAAAGAAGGAACCGTTCCGGTTACATCACGCAAAGCATAAAGCTTTTTATCGCATGGATCTAAAGATGCTGTTTGCCCAATGATGGCAATCCCGATATCTTTCACTTGTTTCTTAAATTGTTCTTCCGTTAAAAAGACGTTCGTCCCGGGTACGCTTTCCATCTTGTCGAGCGTTCCACCGGTATGGCCAAGACCCCGACCGCTCATTTTAGCGACTTTTCCACCGCAGGCGGCGACTAAGGGTGCTAAGGCTAAGCTCGTCTTATCCCCGACCCCACCGGTCGAATGTTTATCGACTTTAATTCCGGGTATCTCTTTTAAATCGATGACGGAACCGGAATGTTCCATCTCGCTCGTCAGTATCGCTGTTTCTTTATCGGTCATCCCTTTAAAGAGGATGGCCATCAGTAATGCACTTGTCTGATATAGAGGGATACTTTCATCGGTCACCCCTTTAACAAAAAAGTGAATTTCTTCTTCACTTAAAATTCCCCCATCACGTTTTTTAGTGATAATATCGACCATCCGCATAACGGCCTCCCTTTAAGATTCTATTTGTAACTATTATAATATGGGCATGGATTTTAAGTCATCCCTCTTACAAAATTTCCCCTCGAGTGTCGTGGAACCCTTACTTAAAAGCATCTATGAGGGGGAAGTTACTCATTCTCTTCTTTTAAATACCAAGAAGATGAAGACGGAAGAATTTGAAAAACGCTTCCCCAATGTTAAGAAACACCCCTTCATCAGCAATGCTTATCTTTACGATAAAGATGAGTATGAATTCGGGAAATACCTCCTCTATGATAACGGGGTCTATTCCATCGAAGATAGCGCCGCGATGATGGTGAACTATTTCTTAAAACCGGAAAAGGATGATATCGTCCTTGATATCTGCGCCGCCCCAGGCGGAAAAACCATCGGAGCCTCCTTAATGATGGAAGACCAAGGGGTTATTATCGCTAATGATATCCGTTATCCTCGTGCGAAAGCCATGAGCCAAAACGTCGAACGGATGGGCCGGGGTAACATCATCTGCGCTAGTAACGACTTCGTCTTTAGCCATCAACATTTCTTAAATACCTTCGATAAGATCATTGTCGATGCTCCCTGTTCCGGGAGCGCGATGTTCCGGAAAAACCCGAAAGCGGAAGAAGATTGGTCAGAAAAGAAAGTCAAAGTTAATGAAAGACGGCAAAGAGAACTCCTTAACCTCGCTTATTTAATGCTGAAACCCGGTGGGGTGATGTCTTATTCCACCTGTTCCTTTTCCAGTGACGAAAACGAAAACACCTTAACGAGATTCCTATGCGATAACCCGGATGCCACTTTAATTAACTTAGAAGATAATCCGATGTTCTATAGACCTATTCTTCATCCAGAAGCGGTCTACCTTTTCCCCCACCTCTTCCCCGGGGAAGGGCAGTTCATCGCCTTAATTAAGAAACCGGGTCACAGTGAAAAGACCAAGAAAACGATCAAAGAAAGTGAATATAGCACGAGGAAATACAAGAACTTCTTAGAGAAATACGGCTTAATTGGGCGAAGTAACGAAGTCAACCGAGCGAAGTTCTATTCCCTCTATCAACACTTCGACATCTCCCACTTAAACATCCTCCGTTACGGGGTGAAACTCTTTGAGATGCGGGACATCTACATTCCTGATCACCACCTCGCTCACTTCTTAACCCCGGATTACTCAATTCCAGTTAAGAAAGAAGACGCGCAAGCCTACATCGAAGGAAAGACCTTCCTCCTCGATAAACCGGATGACTTCTACATCATAAGTTACGATAACCAGAATTTAGGCTTTGTAAAAACGGTCGATGGGGTCGCCAAAAACCATTACCCGAAAGGCTTAAGAAGGCATTTCGATTAAAAAAAGAAAACGGACATTAAGGTCCGTTTTTATTTTACTTGTCTTCGTCCCGGGTTTTCCTTTGCATGAACTCTTTAAATCTCGTCCTGAGAGGTAAGGGTTCATACTTATCTTTATTTCGGACGTAATACTCGATATTGGGCATTAAAGCCTTGTACCGTTTTTCATTCATGATTTCAATCTTCCGGTAGAAATAGAAATAGAAGGATATAACGATGATGGCGACCACGATGGACAAGACCCCAATCCCGTTTTGGAAATAAAGGATCCAGGCTCCTAACGGGAGACTATTGAAGCCGTTATACGCTCCGAGGATATTCTCATCAGTGATCCCTACTTCCCAGCTCATACTGGCCGGGTTCGCGTCCCCTCGAAAGGTATAGACGTTATCCCCATCTTGATTGACCCTCACATCGATGATCCGGTGAACGATTACTTGTCCTTCATGCCGAAAAGCCGCGATATCGTAGAGCTTATAGGTTTCTTGTTTGGTGATCCCAATCATCGTCCCCGCCGAGAATTGGTTATCTAAATCATTATCATCGAGGTAGGTGTTGACGTTAGATTTATCGCTCATACTGTTGGTTTCAATGACCAAATACGTCGTATCCCCAAAATAGATGAGGTTCCCGTTACCTTTGGTAACTAAAGCGAAAGTCATCACACTAGCGGACGCTAAGAGGATGATGATGGTGATCGCCATATAGATTTTATCGAGGAATTTCTCGTGTTGGGTTCTTTTCTTTAAGCCGGTCTTTAAGTCTAAACCTTTCTTTTTAAAACACTCATAGTCCTTAATCATGTCATAGATGATTTTCTTATCATCGAGACCATTAGGAATAACCTTACTTTGAGCGTTAAAAAGTTGGAAGAATAAAACGATATACACAATAGCGAAAAGAATGATGACGAGAACCGCGACGACAATGCTCATCGTATACATCAGCGCATCCCTCCTTGCCATGATGGCTTCCAATTAGCGGGAGCGATATAGAAGACATAATTCTTCATGACGTATTTCGTGTCTTTCCCGCTTGCAATGAGGTCTAAGGTCCCTTGATCAAGCTCAATGCCAGTTAAATGGTCAAAGATCTTTTGGTTACTGGGTAAACTACTTAAGATATTACTTAGTTTTCTGTGATTCGTCGTTTCCCCGTACACATAGAAATCGAGTTCCGTTAATTTAAATGTATTTTCCACCCAGTTGGTCCAATAGTTCGGTGTTCTATTTGCGTCTTCAATCCGGTGCAGTAAAAATCCATCAGCGTCATGCGTTAATTCCGGATTATTCACAATATCAAAAATCTTGATGCTGATGTTTCTCGGAGCGGGTAAGAAGGAAATATCGATGCTCGAAATCTTAGTGGTGTCGACCGTATGGTAATTGATCTTTAATTTGACGTTATAGTAGCCGACGGTCGTAACAATCAATAACTTAGGATAGAAACTAGGATGAACATCGGTAAAGCCTTGAACGTAAGAAGGATCAACATCACTTAAAACTTGTAAGAAGCTCTTAGTTCCATCATCCCGTAAATTAAAAGCGTAGTCGACAGTATCCGCGGCGGCAGCGATGGTGAAAATCCGTTTGGTAAAAGAACTCGTCCCATAGGTAAAACGGCTCGCTAAATTACCGAAATAAAGGTTGTAATAGACGTAATCCCATTCATCATCGCTCGTCGGGGCAAAGTACGCGTGCGGGGCCGCGTAATTATCGTAATCAAAGCTCCCGTTGGTCTCGGTTCGGGTCCCCGTCGGACTATCTTGAAGATGGGTGATATTCCCACCTAAGAACTTAAAAGTATAGATTCTTTCGATGAAATAAGTCATGGATAGGACTTCGCTATTGGGCCAGATAGATTCATCGACCACGGTGGGATTGTCGCTGTTTGTATAAGCAATTCTCACATCGTGATTAACGAAATAATTAGCGATTTGGGTATTCGCATTATCAATTCTCTTCGTATATGAATTTGGGTCACGCGGAAGATTATCATGATGACCGCCACCCCAAGAGGAAAGGATATATAGATAAATGTTATAACTCCCAACCACCGC
>UQOB01000057.1 GCA_900542595.1 uncultured Mollicutes bacterium
TCATTACCCCGCGGGTTAAATTCCCTTTTGATAGTGCGAAAAAGTTATCGGCAGCAACATTTAAAGGCATAGGAACGTTGATTTTAGGGGCGCCGGAATTTATCAATGCTAAATTGACCGAAGAACAGCAAAACGAACTCAAATCGTTAATTGCTAAAGGTGTAAGAGTTTTAGGTTTCTATCTCGATAAACATGAGATTGAAGAATATGAAAGTTTTAAAGCGCCTAAACTCTTAGGTTTTATTGTTTTAAGTGACCACATTAAAGCGGATGCGAGAGCTAATATTGAATGGTTTCAAAAGAATAAAGTTACCACCAAAATCATCAGTGGTGATAACCCTCAAACAGTCAGTTACATTGCTCAACAAGCTGGAGTCATCGGAGCGGAACACTATATTTCAATGGTGGATGTTAAGGATGAAGAAATTCCAGATATTGTGAATAAATACGCGGTATTTGGAAGAGTTAAACCTCAACAAAAAGCTTTAATTATCGAAGCACTTCAAAATGAAGGGCATAAGGTCGCGATGACCGGAGATGGTGTCAATGATATTATCGCTTTAAAGAAAGCGGATTGTTCAATCGCGATGGGAAGTGGCAGTAGCGCCGCCCGTAACGTCAGCCACATCGTGTCACTGGATAACGATTTCTCTAAACTCCCCTTAGTTGTCGGAGAAGGGAGAAGAGTTATCAATAACCTCCAAAGAGCGGCTTCGCTTTTCTTAGCGAAGAATATTTTCGCGATTATTCTTTCTGTCGTTTTCTTTATCGCAAGTCTCTGCGGCGGATCAACTTATCCCTTCAGTACCAAGAACATGATCATCTGGGAAATGGTGACCATTGGGCTCGGCGGTTTCCTTTTAGCCTTACAACCTTCCAAAGAACCCCTCAAAGGTTCCTTTATGTCCAATGTTATTGAGAAAGCTCTACCATCCGGCTTAGTATCTGTTATTGCGGTCACTATTGTTTACATCCTCGCTCTTGTAGCGCCTAACTTTATCAACAGTGAACAAGCGGTAACAGTGTCGGTCATCGTCTTTAGCTTAATGTCCTTCTATACCTTTATCAGGGTTTCCTACCCTTTCGACCGTTATCGGGCAATTGTTTTAATCTGTCTTATTGTCATTAGCCTTTTTTTACTGATGAGCGACCTGTTATTCCCGATCGATTTGTTTGGCATTGACTTAAAAGGTCTAAGGCTCCAGCTTTATGGTTTCGCTTGCTTGATGCTTGCGATCTCTATCGGTGTTTATGCGGGGCTCAACGCCTTAACGATATATATTGGAAAGAAAGTGAGAGAAAAATATGCGAATAAGTAAAGAAGTGCAAGAAGCCTTAAAAAACCATAAACCTGTAGTTGCTTTAGAAACGACCATTATTTCTCACGGGATGCCTTACCCAAAGAATGTGGAAACAGCTTTAAAAGTGGAACAAGTGGTTAGAGATAATGGGGCCATTCCGGCTACCATTGGAATTATTGACGGGGAACCAGTTATCGGTCTTTCCAAAGACGAAATTGAACTCTTCGGGAAAAGAAAAGGCATTAGAAAAGTCTCTAAAAGAGATTTAGCGATTGTGGAACATACGAAAGAATGGGGCGCGACAACGGTGAGCGGCACGATTGTGTTAGCCTGTAAAGCCGGCATCGAAGTTTTTGTGACGGGCGGTATCGGTGGGGTCCACCGGGGAGCGGAGATAACCTTCGATATTTCTCGGGACTTATTTGAAATATCGGAAAACCCGATCACTGTCGTCTGTAGCGGAGCGAAAGCTATCTTAGATATTCCTAAGACCTTAGAGGTTTTAGAAACCCTAGGGGTACCAGTTTTATCATATAAAGAAAAGGGTTTTGCACAGTTTTATACTAGAAGCTCTTCTTATCCTGTCGATTTTGTCTTCAATGACCCCAAAGAAGCCGCTGATATCATAAAATTGCAAAGAAAAGTGGGGCTTTGCAGCGGTATTTTGATTTCTAATCCCTGCCCAGAAGAAGATTCCTTACCGACCAGCTTCATTGAACCCATTATTGAAGAAGCCCTTAAGGACTGTGAAAAACAAGGGATTAAAGGTAAGGATATTACCCCCTACTTACTCAAAGAAATTGTTGAGAAAACCGGTGGTAAGAGTTTAGAGACTAACATCGCTTTAATTTTGAATAACGCTAGGATGGGTAGTAAAATCAGTTGCAGCCTAGTAGAGGATTAAGATGACAGCAGAAGCGAAATTCAAATATGCTTTGATCGAGATGATGAAAGAGAAGCCACTTGAGGACATCAACGTGACTGCTCTTTGTGAACGCTGCGGGTATCATAGGCAAACATTCTATTATCACTTTCAGGATATCTATGACCTGTTGGCCGCTATCCTTTTAAATGAGAAAACCCCGGAACTCGATCAAACGACCGAAGTCAAAGGAGCGCTTCTTTCGTTAGTGGATTATGCAAGTAATCGTTTCGCTTTCTTAAAAGCTGCCTATAATAGCTCCGCTCACGATTTAGTTGAAGATTTCTTCTTCAATAAAGCGATGACCAAAATCTATTCGATTATCTCGAAGAAAAATCAAGATGGTCTCACGAAAGATGGTTACCGAAAAATCGCGAGAAGATACGCTAAGATGGTCGGTGATGAATTCGGCTTTAATTTCCGCGATAAAAACATCACCCCCCAGAAGTTTGAAAGAGCGATGAAGAAATTTTTAATTTCCAGCTTAGAAACAGTTTATCCCGCTCTCGTCAAATTAGCGAAAGAGGAAAAGAAAAAATGAACACCTTTGAATTTACTCT
Organism: uncultured Mollicutes bacterium; assembly: GCA_900542595.1. Lineage (GTDB taxonomy): Bacteria > Bacillota_I > Bacilli_A > RFN20 > CAG-826 > UBA4951. The sequence continues at coordinate 2,784 of UQOB01000057.1, forward strand.
TCCGACTAAAGTTTACTTTGGCCCGGGAAGAATTGATGATATCGGTGATATCTTAAATAGCTATGGTTATAAGACTATCTTTTTAGTCACCGGTTCTAAATCCTTAAAAAAGAGTGGTGCTTTCGACCGGTTAGTTGGTTCTTTAACCAAGCACAATATCACTTATATCCTTTATGAAGGAGTTAAACCTAATCCGGACATTTCTTATGTAAAAGAAGGATTAGAAAAGTTAAAAACCCTCGAAAAAATCGGTGGGAAACACGTCGATGTCCTTTTAGCTTGCGGCGGTGGCTCCGTGATGGACGTCGCAAAAAGTATTGCGGTCAACTATTTCTATGATGGTAATCCTTTAGATTTTTCTAAACATTTAGCGGTTCCAACAAAAGCTTTGCCAGTCGCCTGTATTCCCACTATCTTCGGTTCAGGATCAGAAGGAAGTGACTCCTGCGTCATTTCCTCCTATGAAGATGATTTTAAGCAAGGTTTCAATTCACCTTTAGTCAGACCGAAGTTCTGTATCTTAGATCCTGAACTGACCGCGACAGTCCCAGAAAGACAATTAGCGGCCGGTATCATCGATATGATGATGCACTCGATGGAAAGATATTTCACCGGCAATGAATTCGCTTTGAGCGATGCTTTTGCTTTTTCGGTCATTAAGAACGCGATGAATAATGGGCTTAGACTCTTTAAAGATAAAGAAGATAAAGAAGCGAGAGCCTCCTTAATGGCGGACTCTTTCTTCTCCCACAATGGTTTAACCTCCTTTGGGAAGAAGTTCAGCTTCATTATTCACCCATTAGAACACGCTTTATCGGCTTTAAAACCGGAAATTACCCACGGCCTTGGGGTTGGAGTGGTGTTCTTAGGCTGGGCTAAGTATGTTTACCTCAGCCAACTTGATAAATTTAGTACCTTTAGTCATGAGGTTTTTAATCTAACGATAGAAGATAAAATGGAATCCAGTATAATGGGCATTAAAGCTTGGGAGAACTTCCTAAAAGAACTTCAAGCTCCCACCTCTCTTAGAGAGCTAGGGATTACTGGTGACGATATCAATGAAATTGTCCGCATCGCGACAGAAGACGGCACACATGTGATTGGCCAAGGAAGCCTGTCGCTGAAAGCGAGCGATGTTCAAGCCATCTATCGCTTAGTTTTATAGGAGAAGAAGTATGAAAAAGAATGAAGTTTGGGATTGGATAGCCTTTATAGCGGCTATCGTCGTTGTCGGCTTAATTTTCTTGCTGGGATTCTATTTCCCCATCATGAGCAATAGCGAACTACAAGCCGTCGCTCCGATGCACCCGGTGTTAATTATCCTATTAGGGATTGTCATCGGCTGGATTTTAAATGCCGTCCTTATCGAAGTCGGGCATTTAATTGGGGCAAAGATTGGTCGCTATAACGTCAGAAGCGTCAACATCATCTATTGCCACTTTCAAAAGAACGAAAACGGGAAAATTTCCTTTGGTTTTAAGAAATATGACGGCTTATTCGGGGAAACGAAGATTGTTCCAAAGGACATCAAAAAGAGTTCACCGAAAGCTTATAGCTATTTCCCGTTATTATTCCTTTTAATCGAAGTTTGTGCCTTAGTGCCATTAATCGTCATGGGGATGCTTCCGCAGAACGCTTTAACCGGCTGGGTCTGGTGGAGAGGTTTAGCGGTTATTGTTCTCGCGATTGCCGCGGGTATTTATCTCTATGATTACTTCCCGGCCGCTATCGGAAGTAAGAATGATGGTTATCTTTTAACCATCCTCACTAACCAAACCAACAAAGAAGCCTATAACCAAATGTTATTAGGCCAAGATATCTTAGCGAAAGGTGGGCAAGCTCCAGAGCTGCCTGTCTATGACAAAGTCACCAATTTCACGAGCCAAGCCAATGACATCACCTATTATGCAAGACTCGCTAAAAAAGATTACGCAGGAGCATTAGATATCGTTGAAAAAACCATCGCTTGTAAAGACACAGTCAACGAAAACATTTATTTAACCGCGGTTACTAACAAAATCAGCCTTCTCATCTTTATGGGAAAACTTGATGAAGCTAAGGAATACTATGTTTTAACGCCGGTCGATGTTAAGAAATACATCGCTCAGATGAGAAGCATTGTCGCCTTAAGAGGTTACGTCTTAATCAATGGTTTAATTGATAATAACGAAGCGGAAACCAAAGCGGCCTTAGATAAAGCAGATGCTTTACTTAAGAAGACCGATAAAGATCAAAGAGGCATCGAAGAAGACTTAGTGAGAGAAGCCTTAAGAATCGTTATCAAAGCTCAACCGACTTGGGATTTCAGCGCCTATGATGCGGGTGAAGAAATGCCTGCTGAAACTAAAGTCGAAAAAAAGACCGAAGAAAAATCGGAAGTCAAAGAAGAGCCTAAAGAGGATAAAAAAGCTTAATAAAGCTTACTAATTAGGTTTATAAGCCCTAGCCAATCTAGGGTTTTTTAATGTTTCCATAGCTGCCTATAGAGGTTACTCTTTAAAAGCTTAGAGAAAGTCTTAGAAGGAAAATACGGCGTTAAATCAATCACTTCGTCCGCGTTCAAATGATTCTTCTTAATCATCGAAGAAAGGATAGGAAAGTTAAACTTTAATTCTTTCTCAGAGGCAGTAGTAACGTACGTTAATAAGCCTACGACTTCCGCATTATCACTAGTAATCTCCACATACGGCTTATGAAAGACGATGCGGTGTTTAAAGATATAGATGCTCTTTTTACCAGAGGTGACCTTATTGGAATAGATTACGAGATTATTTAAATCTAACTTCTTTCCTAAAAGATTATTTAGATAATTGTCCCCTCCAAAAACTCCGAAGACTTTCTTATCATCGATGATATAACGCTTATAGAGGCCTTTAATCAATGAATCTTCATCGGGGATAGATAAACAATAGAAGCCATAGGAAAGGCGGTAAATATCCTTGCTTAAGACTAAAGAAGAAAGGGCCTTACTGATGGTTAATTGATCAACCCCGTTCAGTTTGATCTCAGAAGCGGAAAAGATATCGTTTTTCTTAAAATTCGATTTGATAAACTTTAGAATTTTATCTTTCATAATCAAATTATATCTTAACCAATAAAAAAGGTAAAAACTTCTTTATTCCTAAGTTGAAAATTCGAAGCTTTTACCTGAGCTATTGAGCTTTATTTACCGCCGATGGAGAGGGATTTAATGTAGACATCCGGAGTATTGACCCGGTTCGTTAAGAGTTCATCTTTATCATCTAAATCGACGATATCTTTCATCATTCTAAAGAGATTACCGGATAAAGTGATGAGTGATAATGGCTTAGTGAGTTTCCCATTTTCAATGAGATAGCCTTCTGCTTGGCAAGAGAAGTCACCGCTTTCGGTGTTCATGCCGGTGCCTAAGCCTTGGACGTCACTGATAAAGACACCCTTTTCAATCGGGGCAATCATCTCATCGAAGGTCTTCTTTTTCTTTTTAAGAACTAGTTGAGTGACACCGATGCCAATCTTCCCGTTTTCGAATGTCGCGTTAGCGGTCGTTTCAACTCTATCCTTTAACGCGGTTTCCCGGTTATAGAGGTAGGTCTTTAAAGTACCTCTTGAAATAAGATCTTTGTTCTTTCTCGCAACGCCTTCCGCATCAAAATAAGTGAAGAAGCAGTTCTTTTGTAAGGGTTTCTCTTGAAGGGTGACGATTCTGGAAGCTACCCGTTTATTGAGTTTCCCTTCTAACATCGAAGATTTCTTCTGAACCTCTTCTGATGACATCGAACCGACAAAGTATTTTAACAGGCTCGAGAACACATCATTTTTAATGACGGTCGGGTACTTACCGCTTTCGACTTGGGTACCCCCAAACTTATTGAGAGCGGCTTTAGTGAGTTCTTTAACAAAGGTTTCTTTGTCAAAAGCTTTCATATCGCTTCCGAAATAGATCCGGTAATCGGTTTTTACTTCGTCGCCTTGTTTACAGACCACGCTGGCGGCAATCAGGAACAAATTCGTTCTATTCCTGAGTTTTAAGCCGTAAGAGTTATAGAATTCTTCGGTGACATCATCTTCTTGGTATTCTGCTTCAACATCGGTGATTCGACTATCGACCGCGTAGATTTCTTTTTCGATATCTTTGATTAAAGCGATTTTATCATCAACCGAAACATTGCTTAATTCCCGGTTATAAGCGTTCTTTTTGTAGTATTTATCGCTACCCTTAAAGATACCGACCAGGTTTTCTTTTTCCCCGTTTTTAGCCGCATCGATGATGCTATTTACTAAGTAGGGGAAGGTGGCCTTGGTCATCTTTTCAGCGGTGCAACTTCCATACTTTCCGTTATAGATACCGGAAGCGAGGATTTGTTGTTCTTCGCTAACCGTATAGTTATCGAGCTGACCTTTATAGATTTTTAAGACGAGACCGCTCGATTTATTGATGCTGAGCTGCGATGCGGTTAAGCCTTTTTCTTTCGCTAAAGTGAAAAAATCCTGAATTTTCATTCTAATTTTCCTCCTCTTCCTCCGACGGTCATCTCTTTGACCCGGATGGTGGGTTGCCCGACGTTAACGGGGACAGAACCGCTGACGGAGCCGCAGTTACCA
>UQOB01000058.1 GCA_900542595.1 uncultured Mollicutes bacterium
ATTCTGGGGGGGGGGTATCATTAAATAAAAAGGAGAATTTTATGGCAGTCCCAAGAATAAGGCACGTTAACACGGTTGATGAAATGGAAAGGCTGAGCGATGAATTTGTAACCCAGGGTTATACAATAATTAACCGGGGCGAAACATCAATTCTCGTAAAGCGAAAAGCAAAAAGAGGCGGGAAGCCACATCACTTGATTATTTTCATTTTCTTTGGTTGGTGGACCTTAGGCCTTGCTAATCTTATTTATCAACTGATTCCCTCAAAGATTGAAATTCCGGAAGATAACGTTTTAATTCAAGTCAATTCCAAGTAAGAGCAAAACGCTGGAAACAGCGTTTTCTTTTTTAAATCCGATAATTTTTATCAAATTAAATTATTTCTATAGTTTTTCTAACCTTTTATAGATAAATTTGTCACTCTTTTCGCTTTTCTTCATATCTTAAAGACTTAGAATAAAAATGAGTTTAAAATAAGCTCATGTTTAGCACAGTTATCTTTGATTTAGATGGAACCTTGCTTGATACCTTAACCGATTTAAGGCGAGCGTTAAATGAAGCTTTAAAAGAAAATGGCGTTCCATATGTTTATTCAAAAAAAGACTGCCGAAATTTCATTGGGAATGGCCCGAATTATCTTTTAAAAAGAGCTCTAAAATCCCCGGAAGAAAATGATTTATTCCATAAAGTTAAAGAAAAATACCTTCCACTTTATTTCGCCTATCAAAACGATCATACGAAGCCGTACCCAGGACTTAAAAGCGTCCTCACTTTTTTAAAAGAACGGGAACTTAAACTTTTTGTCGTCACTAATAAACCACAAAAACAAGCGGAACAAATTTTAGATAGGTGTTTTGGGAAAAGTATATTTACGGAAATTGTAGGTTACCGAGAGGATAAACCTCCAAAACCGGATCCTTGGTTTGTAGACTACTTAATTGGTAAATACAATTTAAATAAAGAAGAAATTCTTTTTGTCGGCGATAGTTTGCCTGACTTATTGACCGCTAAAAATAGTAAAATTCCTTTAGCCTTAGTAACGTGGGGTTACGGGAACTATAAACCGAGCCTGTTAGAAGAAAGTACCTACGTTATTAAAAAGGCGAAAGAATTAGTAGGAATCGTCTATGAGCATCAAAACAATTAAGGATAATTCAACAGCTGCTAAAATTTTTCCTTTTCTTTTGCCTGTTCCCTTGCTTTTTAGTGCGGGGCTGGTTTTAATCAGCGCGATATACGCGTTAGTATATTCCCAACCAGCCTATGAAGCAGCGGAGATGCCGTCACAACACTTTTATGTTTCCTTTTGGGTGCCCTTAGTAGCCGGTCTTCTCCTTTTAGCGGATGTCATTCAAAACCGATATATTGAAAAAGACAATAAGCTTAAACCCATCTTCGATATCGGGGTTGCCGGTCTTTTCTTCGTTCTTACATTAGTCAGCATCGTGATGTATTACCGAACTTATAGCGATACCGCTCCATTGGCTGCCGGTCCGAGGATTCTTGGGGTGATTTTGCTCCTCTTCTATAGCGGCATAAATATCGCTTTAAGAGTGATGCTATTTAAAAATCCCGATTACTTAAAATCTTCGCAAAACCGCAATTATTTGATTTATATTTCGCTTTCTGTCAGTCTTTTGGTCTTAATTTTATCGACCATTAGCATCGGTGTTTACCACACTATTATTGCTGGGCAGTACACGATTGATTTGATTGTTTTGTATATTATTTTCGTGGCCTCTCTAGCGGTGAGTGCTTTAAATTTTTACGGCCTAGCGAGCGAGAAATTACCCTTTAATAAGCTTGCTTCTTATAACTTTTACAGCTCAATCGTGTTGGTCATTTTATCGATTTTAGGGGTCTTAACTTCCTTGTTTTTAAGGATAGGAAGTTCTATCACCAATCAGAATTTACACCTCTTCTTCTGGAGTGGTATCGGTGGTATCGCCTGCTTAATCGCTTCTTCCTTACTCGCAATCTATTTTGGCTTTTCAAACTTTAAGGAGAATTAACATGAAGGATTTATATCTCTATAATTCGCTTGGGAATAAAAAAGAATTATTTAAACCGATTAAAGAAGGCAAGGTTTCCATGTATTTCTGCGGTCCGACAGTCTATAGTTCCCCGCATATCGGGAACTTCCGGCCCCCGGTGGTTTTTGATACTTTAAAGAATGTTTTAACTTATATCGGTTATGACGTCACCAGCGTCAGTAATTACACGGATGTTGATGACAAAATCATAAAGCGAGCGAAAGAACTTGGCATCACCGAATTAGAACTCAGCAATAGTGTAATCAAAGAATTTGAAGAACTCTTAAAAGCGGTCGGAAGCACGAAACCGACCTATACCCCTCGCCCGACGGTCTATATGCCGCAAATAATTCAGTACCTCAAGGATTTACAAGATACTGGGTACGCCTATGAAGTGGATGGGGACTTATATTTAAGAGTCAAGATGATTCCTAATTACGGGGAACTTTCCAATAACAGCATCGAAGAATTAGAAAACGGAGCGAGAATCGAAGTCGATAGTCGAAAAGAAGATCCGATTGATTTTGCTTTATGGAAAAAGACCACCGAAGGTATTAAATGGGCTTCCCCTTGGGGAGAAGGAAGACCCGGCTGGCACACTGAGTGCTGTGTGATGATTAACTCTTTATTTCCAGAACAACACGGACTCATCGATATCCACGGCGGGGGTTTCGATTTAAAGTTCCCCCATCACGAAAACGAAATGGCCCAAGCGAAAGCTCATAACCACAATAAGCTCGCTAATTATTGGATTCATAATGGCTTTATCAATCTCGATAAAGAAAAGATGAGTAAGAGCTTAGGCAATATTGTTTTAATGAAAGACGTTGTTAAGACTTATGGGGGCTTAGCTTTTAGGCATTTTGTGTTGTCGTCCCATTACCGGGCACCAGCGATTTTTAGCGATAAGTCGCTCATCGATAGTCAAAAGAAAGTCCAGCAGTGGGAGAGCAGTCTTAAGAAGGCTTATATTAAACTAGCCTTAAATGACCTTGAAATTCCCGATGTTGAAATGAATGGAAAAGTTCTTTCTTACCTCTTAGATGACCTCAATACACCGAACGCAATAACTGAGATTTACGAAGATAATAAGATTTTGAATAATGTTTTAAGGCAAAAAGAAGTCGATTTAAAAGCCTTGCAACAGGCTTCAGGTGTCCTTAAAAAAGATCTAGAAGTTTTAGGCTTTAATTTCGCTTATCCCGTAATTTCTCTTAGTGATAAAAAGTTATTTTCCGAGTATTATAAAGCTAAGGACGAAAAAGATTTTGTTCAAAGCGATAAACTTCGCCAAATTTTAATCGATAAAGGACTATTTTAAAGAGCGATGACCACCATTGATAGTATCATTAAAAACTGGTTTAACACCGGGTTTGGGAACCCTGATTTAGTCATCCTTGGGAACTTATTATTGGTGGCCCTTTCCCTTCTTTTAGCGGCTTTATTTAGTTCGATCATCGGTTTTGAACGGGAATACCAAGGGCATGCCGCGGGTTTAAGAACTCACCTTTTAGTAGCGGTGGGGAGCGCTATCATCATGGTCATCAGTGTCTATGGTTTTGGGGACGGCTTCCCGAACCGGGATCCGGCTCGGCTGGCTGCTCAGGTCATCAGCGGTATCGGTTTCTTAGGCGCGGGCACTATCGTTCAAACCGGGACCGATATTAAAGGTTTAACGACCGCGACAACCTTGTGGGTCGTCATGGCGATTGGCTTAGCCTGCGGTAGTGGTAATTTCGTCATCGCGGCTCTCGGAACTGCTGTCGCTTTCGGTTGCTTAGTCCTTCTTAGAGGCATTGAACGCTTCCTAACGAGAAGAAACCCTTTAATTATGATTGTTGTTCCTAGCGATAAACCCGTGATGAGGGATATCATTCTGATTGCGAACCGTTACAGCATTCAAATTCGCGAAACGAAAACCGAACTCACTTCTTACCAAGATAATAGCGCTCTTAGGCTCATCATCCGCTGTTCTTTCGCCTCGCAAGGCAGCATGTCGGCCTTTTTAGATGAGCTAAGATTCTCGATTAGACCTTTAGAATTGACAATCAGTAACGAAAACGTCTAAACTCGCCTCCGCAGGAAGAAAAAAGTATGGCAATAATTATATACGGCAAGAACGCCGTCCGGGAAAGCTTGAAAGTCAAACGGGTGGAAAAGCTTTACGTGCAAGATACGTTAAAGGAGGACGAGCTATTTTTAAGAGCTAAAAAGAGCGGTATTAAAACAGAATTCAGAGATAAGGAACAATTGACCCGAATGGCCAAAAATCCTTCCCATCAAGGCTTTGTGGCGATTTGTAAAGAGGTTAGACCCTTAACCCTCGATGAACTGTTAACGAGGATCGATAGTCCTGAACCTCTCCTTTTAATGCTCGACGGAATTGAAGACCCCCATAACTTTGGGGCGATTTTAAGGACCTGTGATGCTTTAGGAATCGATGGGGTGATTTACCCCTCCCATCGGGCAGTCGCCCTTAATAGCACGGTCTATAAGGTCTCCACCGGGGCGATTAATTACGTCAATATCGCTGAAGTTAATAACTTAAGCCGGACGATTGAACGATTAAAAAAAGAAGGTTATTGGATCGTCAGCGCCGATGGTGAAGGTACCACCGATTTCCGCGACGTCGATTACCATGGCCCTTTCTGTTTAATCACCGGAAGCGAAGGCTTCGGCATCAGTAAAAACGTCCTCAAGAATAGTGATTTCATCGTTAAAATCCCGATGAAAGGTCACGTCAATAGTCTCAACGTCAGCGTCGCCACCGCGATCCTTTTAAGTCACATTGTCTTTTCCCGGTAAGGGAGAAGTATGAAAAAAGTTGATTACGCTCTCGATGAAGAGCTGTTATTGGCCTGGATTCAGGGTTCTTCGGTCGCCCAAGGCCTTTTGACCGATCGGTATTTTAAGCTCCGTTTCGCTATGAGCGAGATGGTTCTTCCTGGAATTTCACACGCTTTAGATAGCTGGGACTTAAATCACGCTTTCTTTTTAAGCTTTGAAAATGCTTTAAAGAACTATGAATTTGGAAAGTGCCGTTTTGAATCGTTCTTCTTAAAGATTTATGGGCACGAACTCCAAAGAGAGTCGATGAAGAAGAACCTCAATAACAATAGCTTCTTTTATAGCTTAGAAAGTGAAATCGATAAGGACGGGGACTTGTGTTTCCATGATGTCATTAAAAGCCCCAATGAAGATCCGAGACTTTATATCGATTACATCGAACAAGCGGAAAGAATCGGTAAACTTCCTAAGGAACTCGATAGAGATGCTTTAAAGGTGATGAAACTGAAAGAAGAGGGTTTCACCTTCAATGAAATCGCGGATGCTTTAAATTATTCCTTAAAGAAAGTGCGAAGGCTCTATGAGGTCTTTAAAAAGTACGTTAAGAAACACATCATCATTTCCCCGTACCCATCTTCCAATTAAGAGTGTCTATAGAATATAGAACAAAAATTCATCACCATTTTCACTCTTGACACCATCCTTTTCGCAACATAATATTGACACGCTCAAATGGAGGATTAAAGTTATGGCTAGGACAAAGGTTTTTTTAGTTTGCGAAGAATGCCTGAACCGCAATTACACGGTCACAAGAAGTAACGAAAGCCATGTCCGGCTGGAACTTAGGAAGTTCTGTCCCCACTGTGGGAAGTACACCCTCCATAAGGAGAGTAAGTAAGAGAGGTATAAGAATATGACCCCACCGAACAAGTATTTAAAAGAAGTGGCCAAAGAAGCAAAAAGAGTCCGTTGGCCCAGTAAAGAAAAGTTATTCCCGACGATTGCGGTCGTCATTTGTATCGCCGCTTTTGTCGCTATCTTTTTAGCCCTTGAAGATTTAACCGCGGCGAGCATTATCGAACAACTCAAAGCCGCCTTTGGAGGATAGTTATGCCAGCAGAACTCGGTGAAAAACAATGGTACATCGTTACCACCTATTCGATGCATGAAGCGAAAACCGCTGAAAATTTAAGGAAGAGAATTATGACCATGGGGATGACCAACAACATCTTCCGGGTCTTAGTCGCTGAACAAGAAGTCCCCGTCTTAAAAGATGGGCTTCCGACCGGGAAAACCAAGATGAAGAATCTTTACCCCGGCTATATCTTCGTCGAAATGATCATGAGCGATGAAGCGTGGTATATCGTCCGGAATACCCCCGGGGTTACCGGTATTGCCGGTAGTAGCGGTGGCGGTCAAAAGCCGACTCCAGTCTCGAGAGAAGAAATGGAACACGTCCTTAAACGGATGGGTATGGTCGATAGCACCATGTATGACCGTTATCACGTCGATGATCGGGTCAAAATCATTCATGGGCCCTTGGAAGGAACCGAAGGCACCATCGTCACTTTCGACAAAGAAAGTGGCTCGGTCCGGGTTCAAACCATCTTCTTCGGCCGGCCGACGGTCGTCGATGTTGACTTCAGCGAAATCGATCGGATCTAACGATACATTTAATAAGCAAGAGAAGGTTCTTAACAGCCTTCTCTTTTTTCTTAAAAATTTTTATATGAATGTATTGACATATGAAAATGTGTTCATATAATAAAGGCGAAATATGAAAGGAGATTCATATATGGGTAACATTCCAAGCGACCAAGTGCTCGACAAAATGGAACACCTCTTAAATATTGCCAGTGACTTTACAAGACTTAAGATTCTGTACGCGATAAACGGGGAAGAAAAAAATGTCAGCCAAATCGTTGAGGAAGTAGGGGCAAGCCAATCGTTAGTCTCCCATCAACTCAAGGTCCTGAAGAAAGCGAAGCTCGTCGAGGTCCGGCGAGCGGGTCGGCAAGTTTTCTATCTTTTAGCTGATCACCATGTCACCGAATTATTAAATGTGGTCTATAACCACGTCACGGAGTAATTATGAAAGACTACATTTTTAACAAACATAATCTTTTTACCCTGGGTAAAGCCTTGCTCTCGCTCGCTATTGGTTTAGTCGCGAGATTCGCCTTGCTGCCAATTGAAACTTACGGCTTTGGTCTTTACTTAGGTTTCTCCATTGTCGCCTGGCTTATCGCCGGTTACGATCTCTTGCTGGAAATCGTCGAATCCATCAAAGAACGGGACGATATCATCGGAGAAGCGTTACTAATGACGTTAGCTTCCTTAGGGGCCTTCCTTCTCCCCTTACTTAGCGGTGAGATGGACCCGATCTTCGACGCGGTCTTAGTGGTGGGTGTGTCTTTGTTTTTGGGGG
>UQOB01000059.1 GCA_900542595.1 uncultured Mollicutes bacterium
ACCGCTCTTTCGATCATTTCGACCGGGAATTCCCGTTTCATAACACCAGCCGAACGGGTTCTTAAACCGCCGTTATAACCGCTGACGTTATAATAATTTTTCTTGTGTTCCGGATCGGTGCCCGTTAATTTGACATCTTTCGCGTTGATCACAATAACATAGTCACCCACATCTTGATTAGGGGTGTAGATCGGCTTATTTTTGCCCATGATGATTTGGGCCACTTTGCTGGCTAAGCGTCCTAAGGGGAGGTCTTTTGCATCGACCACATACCAAGCCCGCTTAACTTCGCTCGGTTTTGCCATTGTCGTTTGACGTTCCATAATTTTTTGCCTTCCTTTTCGTGAATTAAACTTTACCGGGGTTTACTTCTTCCAAGTAGTGCCGAAAAGTATTATCGTTACCTTTAGGTAACTTGTCAAAGGAAAACCGCTTAAGAGAACTAAAAAGCGTTTAATCTTTCGTCTCTAAAAGGACGGGGCAGTGATCGCTTCCGTAGATATCGTTCAAGATTTCGGATTTTGTGACTTGGCTTATATAACGTTCACTGACGATAAAATAATCGATTCTCCAACCGATGCCTTTTTCTCTCGCGTGGAAACGGTAACTCCACCAACTATACTTGACTTCGACTGGGTGAAAATGACGGAAAGTATCGATGAATCCATTATTTAAGAGGATAGTCATCTTTTGCCTTTCCTCATCTGTAAATCCCGCAGAATGGTGATTAGTCGAAGGATTTTTTAAATCGATTTCCTCATGAGCGACATTTAAATCCCCGGTATAGATGACCGGTTTTTTGCTGTCTAACATTTTGAGATAGTTAAGAAGGTGTTCTTCAAACTCCATTCTGAAGGGTAAGCGTTTTAATTCTTCCCCAGAATTAGGGACGTAAGCCCCGACAAAATAGAAAGAGGGATATTCTAAGGTGATGACCCGTCCTTCTTCATCGTATTCCCCATTGGCTAAACCATAATGAACACTCATGGGTTTCTTCCTGGTAAATACTGCGACACCGGAATAGCCTTTCTTAACTTTCGAATTGGTGAAATATAAATCATAACCAGGAAAAGAAACCGGGAACTTATCATCGGATAATTTTGTTTCTTCTAAGAAGAAAAGGTCAGCATCTAAAGACGTGAAATCTTCATTGAAACTCTTTTTTACAATCGCCCGGATCCCGTTGACATTAAAGGAAACAAATCTCATAACTTTTTAAATAAAAACAGAGGAACATCGCTTTGAAGAAGGTGATGCTCAACTTTAATCCTTTCTTTCGATAAATAGTCAGTATATTCGTCATCGATTAATTCTTCATCGGTAACTTTTAAACCGGGAGCTAAGGGGAAATATCCAAACGCGATATCCCCGTCATCATAGGTGTTTTTAATCAAGAGGTACTTCCCTTCTTTTAAGGAAGGAACGGAAGTTAAGATGTGTTTATTCTTTTCTTCCTTTTTAAAACTGATTAACTTTTGAAGGTGCTCCTTCCACCCCGGGATAACTTTATCGGGATCACCCCACGTCATCACATCTTTAGTGAAGAGGCTTAAGCCATGATCACTATCGGTTTCTAAACCGTCATAGATAAACATCGGGCCCTTCATAAAGACGGGGAAAGAGAGCAAGGATAATAAACAAGTTCGATCATTTGTAAATTGAAGCAACCGCTTTTGATCATGGTTCTCTAAACCCCGAATTCTCATCCCTTCTTTCGGGTTAGCAGTCGTCTCTAAATATAGGGCTAATTTATACCTGGTTAAATTTTCATCTCCCTTCCCTTCTAAATAATCACGGAGATAAGGGAAACAGTCATACATGTAGAGTAAATCAAAACCGCAGTCATAGAGTTCACTATCGCTTAAGGCGGTTATATTGTTGCTTCTTAAATAGGTGATGAAAGAAGGTTCCACCGATTCCCCGAGCAGAATAGTATCCGGATATTTTTCGTCCAGCATTTTTCTTAAGGCTAAGAAGAATTTTTTCGGGAGTAAGCTCGCGACATCGAAGCGGAAACCATCCACCCCTAAAGCGCAATAATGCTCGATGACGCTAACTAAATAGTCCACCAATCCTGGAGCGTCGTATTCTAAATCATAGACATCCGACCAATCCCCAACTTTATTGCTCATCTTTCCTTCTTTGTTCTTATACATCCACTCGGGATGATGCTTAACCAAATAGGAGTCACGGGATGTGTGATTAAAGACGATATCGATCATCACTTTCATCCCCTCTCCATGAGCGTTCTCAACCAAAGACTTAAAATCATCCTCCGTTCCTAATTCCGGATTAATCTTCATATAGTCTTCAATCGAATAGGGACTACCTAAGTCTCCCTTCCGGTTTAATTTACCAATGGGAGAAACCGGTAGAAGATAAAGGATATCCACTCCTAATTTCTTAAAATAAGGAAGGGCTTTTCCCACTTCTTTAAAGCTACCTTCCTCAGAAAAGTTTCGAGTGTAAACTTGATAAATAATTTGATTTAAGAGTTCTGTTTTCATATTTCTTTCCTCGCCTAATATTCTACAGAAAGAAAAGAAATACTGCTAAAGCAAATGGGTCAAAATGTGTTAAAATCCAATAGAAAATTGTTCTTCTACACTATCAACTAACTATATGACCATTCTAGCCATCCATATCCTTATCTGTTGTTTCTTTTTGCTTCTTTTAATTTCTCCGACAGGTTACCGATATTCTTTTAGAATTAACGATAATCCTCTGTATTTTAAAACCTATATGTTAAAGCCTAAAAGTTGGCTTCATTTTTTATATTTAAGGCCGAACAATTCTCGTTATTTTCCCCATGTTAAACAAACCGCGGCCTTAGTTATTTCTTTCTGGGTATATTTCATTATTAACACCGTTCTCACCAGTCTTTTAGCCTACTATGAAGCAATAAATGTATTTATCTTAGGTCTACAGGTGACCACTATTGTTTTAGAGGTGGGCTTTGTTCTTCTATTTATTATTTTGTTAGCTACCATCTATCATACATCTACTCTTCTTTCTTCGAAGTATTACAAAGAATTAACTTATAAAGAGAAAGAAAAATTAGATGAAGATATTCTGAAACTCGTCCCCACTTATTACGATTTACCGAGAAGATTTAAAGAAAGCGAAAAAGATAAACAACGTTACTTAGAGGCGGAACAACAACCTAACACTATCCCTAGTCGTCCTTTTAAAAAGATTAGGATAAACGCTTTACAATATGTCTTGTCTTCTCTATTCATCGATTTTCTCGCCTTAATCATCAGTTTAGCCTTTGTTATCACCGCAGCACTTGATCCCGCTCAGTGGAGTGCGTTCATGGTTCCTATTTATTGCTGGGTTTTCGCTTTATCCATCAATTTAATCGCAGGACTATATTACGCTTTATGTCCCTATTACATCGAAGACAAGGGTGATAGCTATTTCATTAAGAAATACCAAAAAAACTATTTGATTAAGAAAGATGATATATATTACGTATCGTTCTATTCTTGTTTCTTTTTAAAAGGTATCCTTACCTCCTTAACCCAATATGGCCCTTTTTCTTGCATCATTCGGTATAAAGACACGAAAGGAAAGAAGAAAGAAGTTAATTTCGTCTGCACCAAAAGAGCGATCAAAATCATCTATCCCCGAACTAAAATCATGCATCACGAAGAACATTACATATAAAAAGACCGCTGAATAAGCGGTCTATTTATTCTCAATTATCAATTAAAGATTTCCGACATTATGATAGACGTTTTGGACGTCTTCGTTTTCGTTCAGTTCTTCAATCATCGCTTTGACTTTCGCTTTGTCGTCATCAGCGAGATCGACGGTTTCGTTCGGAATATAAGTCACTTCCGCGGTGTCGAAGTCATTAATTCCGATTTCTTTTAAACAAGCTTTCGCTTTTTCTAAGTCGGATGGAGCGACAGTCACTTGGATTTCCCCATCTTCATATGAGGCATCTTGTAAATCGACATCAGCGAGAATCAACGCGTCTTCCACTTCTTGGAGTTTGCTCTCTTCCGCTTTAAAATCGAGGACCCCTAACATTTGGAAGTTATAGAGAACGCTTCCCATTTTTCCACCTTTTCTGGTGACGATGGTTCTCACGCCCGTTAATGCCCGATTTTGGTTATCGCTTAAGGTATCGACGACGATATAGCTACCACCGGGGCCGAAGAATTCATAACGTCCGGCTAAATACGCGACAGCATCCCCGCCTTTCGCTTTTTCAATCGCCCGATCGATGACATCTTTCGGACATTGCTTCCGATATTTTTCAATAGCGCTTCTCAGGGCTAAATTGCTTTCCGGATCCGGAACCGCGCTTTTAGCAGCCGCATAAATTTCTTTGGAAGCCCGCATATAGATTGCGCTTTTGGCTTTCGCGGTCGCGGCCATCGCCGCCGCTCTGACTTCAAAGTGTCTTCCCATAGTTTTTCTCCTTGATACGCTCAAATATTTTACGCTTCTGAAATCTCGTAGGCGAGATGCTCTTCATTATTTCGTTAACTTTTTCTTCAGTTTACTTTGAAAAGCCATCCCATCAAGCATCGTAACCCCGCATTGTTTTTGGAAATTTCGGTAATAATCAAAGGGGGTTTTTCCTTCATCGAAATCCCATGGTGCGTGAGCATCCACCCCGAAGAGCGCCTTTACGTTCATCTTAGATGCTAAAGCCCAGAAATGTTTATCCGGGTACTTCATATAAGATAAGTCCTTACCAGGGTAATACCCGCCTAACCTACTTCGGCCCATATTAATTTCTAAAGGCATCTCATGCTTATTAGCGGTTTCAATGATATGCTTTGCAACGAGTTCGCTCTTTTCATCCCACTTCCCGTACCACTCAAGATAAATATCCGGGTGAGCGATATAGAGATATAAGCCCGATTCAATCGCTTCGATGATTAAACTCTCATAGGTCTTTAAGAATTCATCCGGATGTTCTTTCCAATAACGGTTATAGAAAGAAATCATATGACGTCCATCTTCACTAAAAGAATGTTGGCCGTCGATTAAATAATCCATCTTTCCTTCTTTTAGAAGGCTTTGGTAATAAGACTTAAAACACGGGGAATACTCCGCCTCCATACCGAGATAGATGGTGATTTGGTCTTTATATTTTTCTTTTAATTTATTGATGGAACTAATGTAATCCTCCAATAAAGAAAAGTCACCCCGCATCCCGGGTTCATGGATATTTGGTAACATCGCGTGATCGGTGAAGCCAAGAACCTTAACCCCGTTCTTTATCGCGTTAACCACGTATTCTTCGTCGGTCCCAAAGGCGTGACCGCAGCGAGCGGTATGGGTGTGGTAACAATAATCAAACATCATAGTGCTTTCCATAACTAACCTTCCAAAGCGTAAGTCCATAAGCTGGTGCTTTGTTTAAATTCATCAGCGCTTCCCCTGTTGATAAAGCGCGTTCTATATTATCGAGCGATAATTTTCCTTTCGCTACTTTCAGGCTCGCTCCAACCATAAAACGAATCTGGTAACGCATAAAGCTCTTACCTTTAAAGATAATCTTCAGTGTTCCTTTATTCTCTTTAACTTCAATATCATCGATGGTTCTAATGTAACCCTCTTCATCCTTTTCTTTAGTAGTGAAAGCGTGGAAATTATGTTTACCAATAAAGAGTTTTAAACACTCTTTAAAGAGCGATAAATCAAAATTCTTATCTTGCAAGAAATAGGTATCAAACTTTAAAGGATCACGTAGAGATAAAGAGATTTTATAAATATAAGTTTTCTGTTTACAAGCGAAACGGGGATGGAAAGAAGAAGGGACTTCTTTTAAAGAACGAACAGCGATATCGTGGGGCAATAAGCGATTAAAAGAATCAAGAAATCTCTGTAAATCCTCAATCTTTCTTTCGATTTTAAAAGTTATCGCCTGCCCGTGAGCGTGGACTCCTTTATCGGTTCTCCCGGATGATTTAATCTCGGTATTCTCGCCTCTTAAGTAGGTAATCGCTCTTTCAAGTTCCGCTTGGACTGTCCTTTTTCCGGGGTTCTTTTGGAAACCATAAAAATCGTTTCCCAAATAACTTACCACCGCTAAATATTTCACCGGACATTTAACCCCCACCAAGTAAGGAATGGATCGAAACCGCTGATAGAGAGGTAAAGCGCTAGCGCGCAAAATCCCGTAACCACTAAGGTCGCAATTAAATCCCGATAAGAGAAAGTGAGCTTTTGAAGCCTCGTTCTTTCTCCTCTCGGGTCATAATCCCGGCACTCCATCGCGTCCGCGAGTTCATCGCTCCGCATAATTTCGTTAGCAAAAAGAGGAATAATCAAACTCACCATCGCCCTAACCCGGGTGGTGATTTTCCCATGCTTAAAGTCCACCCCTCTACTCGACTGAGCTTTCATGATTCTTTGGACGTCTTCTAAGATAGTAGGAATAAATCTTAAGGCTAGACTCACAATCATCGCCCAAATCCCAATCTTGACCCCAATAAACTTTAAGGGAGTTAAGTACCACTCTAAGCCATAAGTTAAATCTAAGGGCTTAGTGGAAGCGGTTAAAACCAGGGACAACGCAACCATCATCATGAGACGGATAAGAATCTTTAACATATCTAAGATACTGGCCCAATAGATGGGGAAAGTTCCAATATAGAACGCTACCCAATCTAAGTGGTCGCTTCTCGGATATACCGCGTAAATCAACGATAAGAAGATGATCACTAACCATAAGGACATCAAGCTCTTTAAAAGTTTTAAAGGGCTCATCTTACAAAGGAAGAACAGAGTTAAGCAAAGAAAGAGGGAAAGACCCGCCATAAAGAAGGTTAAGCTATAGGTGCTATAACCTAAGAA
>UQOB01000060.1 GCA_900542595.1 uncultured Mollicutes bacterium
CTAGAACCCCGCTTCCCGCGGCTTCCCAGCCGGGGTTGACGGAGAACAGAGAAGTTTAGATCACGGCATCATGGTGCCCCTTTATTATTTAAATTTTGTTTATTCCAACTATAAGATTGTCCGGGTCGGTCTAAGTGGATTGCCTTTAATCGATCACTATAACCTCGGAGTGCTATTAAAAG
Organism: uncultured Mollicutes bacterium; assembly: GCA_900542595.1. GTDB lineage: Bacteria > Bacillota_I > Bacilli_A > RFN20 > CAG-826 > UBA4951. The sequence goes on from UQOB01000060.1 coordinate 183, forward strand.
ATATCGCTTCGAGACTCCATAAAAGAGTGGTGGTCTTAGCGAGTGGTGACGGAGTTCACATTAACCAAGGGGAAGAAAACATCATCACCCCCTATGAAAAAGAAATCGGAAATATCATCAATAAAGGTAACTTTGGGCAACTTTTGAGTTATGAACGGAAGACCTTAAAGAAATACCGGCAGTGCTTACATCGGCCTTTAACTACTCTCGCCGGTTGTTTTGACCGGACCGACGTTCAAGGGGAAGTAAGGAGCTTTGAAAGACCATTAAATATTGGTTTATTTACCGCCTCAATAACTCCCGTTAGAAGCGATAGCTCCCGAGCGTTCGGAGAATACTACTTAGCGAAAGAAAAACTAAGAATTGCCGATGTTAAAAAAGAGGAAGATGATTTCACGAAACTCGCAAGAACCGCAGTCGAAACTTTCTTAAAGACCGGAAAAACTTTAAAAGCCCCCGATTTATTGTCCTTTAAAGTTCCGGCGAGAGGTTGCTTTATCAATATCAAAGAAAAAGGGGAAATCCGGGGAAATATTGGGACGATTTACCCAAAGAAAGAAACATTAGGGCAAGAAATTATCTTTAACGCTTTAGGCGCCGCCTTCAGCGACCCCCGGTTCCAACCGATTGAAAAAGAAGATTTACCTTACCTAGAATATGAGGTCGATGTTCTGTCCCCTCTTGAAAAGGTTAACTCGGAAAAGAATCTTGATCCTAAGGTCTATGGTATCGCGGTGCGAAGTAACGATCGGCAAGCGGTTCTTTTACCCGATTTACCTGGCATTGAAACCGTCAGCCAACAGATAACGGCTGCTAAACAAAAAGCCGGTATTAAGCCCTTAGAACGGGCGGCGATTTTTCGCTTTACGGTGGAACGGCATCACTAATTCTTTGTGCATTTTTAAACCTTGTACCCCATTTATAACGACGACTTCCCCGTCGTTATTTTTAAAGCCGTTCATCGCAAAATAATTACAAAATTCTAAGGGTGAAAAAACCATTATCCCTAAAAATCCTTTAGTTTTGATGGTGATTTCGAGAAATTTTAAAAGATAATGCCCGACCTTTTGGCGTCGGTAAAGAGGGGAAACAAAGATTCTTTTAAGCTCTAAAACGGTAGGGTTGCTTTTTTCTAAAGCGATATATCCAAGCGGGGTATCGTTAAGTAACAAAAAGAACACTTGTTGGTTATCTTTAACTTCAAAACCTTTGTCATTTAATGCAAAAAGAAGAGGCTTTGCTTCTTCTCGCATCTTCGCAAAATATTTAGGCTTGATCTGGTTGGCCATACCGGTTTTTAATGATGCCTTTTACGTAAGTTACCAGGTTAACCGCTCCATCGCTTACGAAGTAGTAGAGGGGGAAGAACATAAACATCGCATATCTCGCATTAGCGGAACACCCGACAGGATAACGGTAATTAAAATACGCGTAACTCACAAAAGTTGTTAAGAAGGTTAAAAGCATAACTAAAGAGCCAAAGGATGGATAAGTTCGATCTTTCTTAAAGAGATTGAGGATGGTCTTAATCACATAGATCCAGAAGAAGACGATGAAGGCGACTCCGAGAAGTATCGCGAAAGCGTAGAGAACGTAACAGATGCCTAACACAAATTTATTAGCGTTTATCCCTCCTTCACCCCATAAAGCGGTCTTGAGGAAGCTAGTCCAAACGTTGAAATCTTGTTCCCCGAATTTTGATATCCAGTCCGCGACCCCATTAACTAGGACATATTCGGAGTTATAACGGAGGTTAGTAATGCTGAAGAATAAATCAGGAGTGGGGAAGAGGAAGAACCGGACAATTGGGTTATACATCTGTTGATCAATGTGCATCCAGTTTTCCCCGTTAACTTCTAAGTCTAAGACGTAACCAAAAGGCATATCGAAAGCGATTTTGTGGTAGATAGGAATAGCCAATCCTAAGGGGAAGACAATGACCGCAAAGACCGCGATTTGAAGGATGAACTTCTTTAAGCTGAGGGTATTGGTCTTTTTGATTGTTTGAATTAAAACGAGGAGGAAGATAAAGGCGATGGGAACCGCAATGACAGCGTTACTTAATTTCGTCGCCATGCTTAAGCCTATTCCTACTGCCGTTAAAACGATGTACCTAAAGTTCAGCTTTTCTTTGTACTTTAAGGCGAAGAAAAGGGCCATGACGCCAAAGAAGAAGCTTAAAGAATCGTTATTCCCGTAGAAGGGAAGGTAATACATGACTGGGGTAAAGGAGATTAAGAAACTCGCAATAACTAGTTGACTTCCTTTTAAGCCTAAGAGTTTAAAAATCTTATAGCCGAAGAAGATGGTTAAGCTCCCATAATAGGCCATCAAGATTCTCGAAGTTTCTAAGAGAGTGTATTGATATAAGTCATAGTTAGGGAACCAGCTTTGAGCTTGGCTCGATAAGAAATCTTGGGAAGTTGAGAAGTGGGGGATGATGAAGGAATTAAGCTTCATGAATAACGCGACAACCGTATGCCAAACCTTCGGTTGGTAATACTGATTAGTCATATTAGCGTCCGGCCACTTTCCAGTATTAAAGATGTCGTAGACAATTGAGAAATGACCACCTTTTTCATAAAGCGACCAGTCATGTTTATAAAGGTTAGTGTTCATGAACCTTAAATAGCTAAAGAGGATGAGGACACTCATGCCGATCATCACGAAAGAGATGGCTAAATCTTCGGCTTTTAAGGTTTTGTTTCTTCTCTTTAAAGCAATTCTGACACCTATTAAGACGACAAATAGAACTAAAAGAATGATGAAGGCTAAATATGAGGCGTAGCTCGCAAAGCCAACTTCTTGGGGGAGTTCCGGAAACTTAACGTAGGTACTTGTCTTAAAAGCGAAGATAAAGTACATGACGTAAAGGAGAATGAAATACAAAGGAAGCGTGATCCAATAATGATACTTCCAAGTGAAAAATTGATGGATTTTTTCCGTAATTAAATTGGGTTTTGTGGCGATTTTCTGATTTTTTATCATGCTTTCTTCGTCTCAGCGTAATCCTTTTCCGTATTGACTAACCAAATCTTTTCTTTCGGGTTATCTTTCGGATTTAAAATTGTTTTCACCGTCTCAATCGCGGTCAACATGGAGTGATCCATATTGTTATAACGGTGTTGGCCGTTCCGTCCGATGCAGTAGAGGTTATTGATAGTGTCGATATCCTTTTGCACTTCCGCGATATCTTTATAGCTATCGAAATAAGCAGGATAAGCTTTTTCCACTTTTTCTTCGGTGGCATCGATGACATCTTCTTTATCGATGACTTGGATGGAACAGAGTTCATCGATTGCCATCTTGATGAAATTATCTTTCTTCATCGACCAAAGTTCATCGCCTTCCGTCGCAAAGTATTCAAGGCCAATCCAGACATGTTTAGTGACGTCATCCACCAGGTATGGTGACCAGTTATTAAAGATTTGAAGTCTCCCTAATTTAACTTCTCTTTCTTGCACATAAATCCAAGTATCCGGGACGATGTTATTGATAGTGGGGGTCTTGGTTTCGTTTTGAATTTTTAATTTTTTCAGCAAAAGTCCAACGGTTATGAAATCCCGGTAGATTAAAGTGGTAGCGACTTCGTACGCTTTCGTGCCTTCTTTTTGTTTCATCGCGAAGTATAAGTCCTTCAAAGGCATACTGCTGATGACGTAGTCAGGAGTATAGGTTCTTTCCCCATCTTTTGTGGTAGTAGTAACTTTAATGACTTTCTTTAAATCATCGCTTAAAGTGACACCGGTCACCCGTTCTTCAGTATGGATTTCCCCGCCCATCTTGAGGATTTTGTCCGCCATTCTTTCATAGAGGTGGCCGGGGCCTAATTTCGGGTATTCAAATTGTTCAATGAGGGAGGTTTCAACCTTCTTTTCATCCTTAAAGGGCTTCGTGATGATGTTAAGGAGAGCCTTTCCTAAAGATAAGCCCTTGACTCTTTGGCTCCCCCAATCAGGAGAGATATATTTCGGGTTTCTACCCCAGACTTTTTCCGTGTAATCTTCAAAAAACATCTGATAGAGAGGTTTCCCAAAGCGGTTGACATAGAAATCCGCTAAAGATTGTTCTTTTCTCTTATGGAAGACGCTACCTAAATAGCCGAAACCCGCTTTCATGGTTCTTGAAAAGCCCATGTTTTTAAAGGTTTGCCATTTGATAGAAATCGGGTAATCAAAGAATTTTTGAAGATAAAGGATTCTCGAAATTCGGTGACGAACCAGCATGACATCATCGGTCTTTTCGGGATCTGGTCCCCCTTCCACTAAAGGGGTTTTCCTCTTTAAGATGATATCGTCTTTCGCCGGCGCTCCTTGAAGAGGCAATATTTCGTGCCACAGGTTCTTTACTTCATCGCTTTTTGTGAAGAAGCGGTGGCCCCCGATATCCATTCGATTATGTTTATAGACGATAGTCCGGCTGATACCGCCGAAAGATTTCGACATCTCAAGGACGATTGGATGAATTTTTCCCTCGCTCTTTTTAAGTAATTCATAAGCCGCGGTGAGCCCAGCGGGTCCGGCTCCGATAATGACGGCTGTTTCTTGATTTTTCTTCATAAGTTGAAAATATTATAAACTATTGTGCTAGTATAAAAGCATGAAATTTTTGTTACGATTTAAATATAATCCGGTCCGCTACTTAGCCCTCATCTTTGCTTCCCTCGCGGCCCTTTTTATTACTGTCAACTTTGTTATCGATCTTTATGTCCTCTTCACTAATCCCATCGATTTATCGTTGATGCTTAGCACTTTGCTTAACTTCTTCATCAACATTTATGTCTGTTATTTGTTGCTTAGAGGGAATAGCCAAGATAACGGAATCGCGGTGCAAGGTTTCTTGCTCTACGTCTTACTTTTTGTCTGGGATTTATTTTTCCTCTTAGTCTTTAACTTCCCGTTTATCGAAGCGATGGTGCAACTCGTCCGGATTAATTTTTTGGATGCCTTGCTCGTCATCCCTTATTTCTTCTTCTTACTGGCTAGTTTAGTAATCGGGATTATCTGTTACGTTAACGCGAGACGTTTCTTAATGCGGAGAATGGTAAAGTTTTCGACTGTCCTTTTATTCAGTTCCTTATTCTTAGCAAGCATCATTATTTATAACGGAATTTCTATCGGAGTTTTCGTCCTGATCAGCGGAGGTGATTTCGGCTTTTATTCGGAAGCTTTATTCACCGGTATCGCGAGTATTTTCATGGGAATTTCGGCTTTCCTTTCCCTCTATCGCTGCCGGACTTTTTAGGCCCCCCATTATTGACAAAAGTTCGATTTTTTGGGAAACTTTTTAACCGAGGGGAGTAGCTTTTACACCCGTTATCAACATCTACGCGAAAGCTGGTATGGGTGGCTTCACGGTTAGCAAGACCTCATAGGAGGTTTTTTATGTTTGAAGATAAGTCTTTAGTCAATCTTCAGGAAGAATTGCAGTGTAATTTCGATAAGGGTTTGACCGACGAAGAAGTCGTTTCTCGCCGGGCCAAATACGGAGAAAATAAGCTCACCGAAAAGAAAAAGAAATCGATCTTTCGAGTCTTTATTGAACAATTCATCGACCCGATGGTCTTAGTTCTTTTCATCGCGGCTTTAATCAGCTTAATCATCGGTCTTGTTCAAAAAGATAACGAACAATATATCGATGTTATCATCATCTTCGCTGTCGTCCTTTTAAATGCTGGTATCGGGACATACCAAGAAGCGAAAGCCGAAAAAGCTCTGGAAGCTTTAAAGAAGATGAGTAGCCCGACCGCTACCGTGAAACGGAACGGGAAAATCGTGGAAATTAAAGCTTCCGAACTCGTGCCGGGGGATTTAGTCATCTTAGAAGAAGGTCGAACTATCCCGGCTGACTTACGTTTAGTTAAATCCTTTAGTTTAAAGACGGATGAAAGCTCCTTAACCGGGGAAAGCAATCCGATCGATAAAGATGCCTCTTTTGTCCTCACCGATAAAGTCGGGGTTGGGGATAGAGTTAATGAATGCTTCATGTCCACCCCCGTCGTCTATGGTCGGGGCGAAGGGATCGTTATTGCCACCGGAATG
>UQOB01000061.1 GCA_900542595.1 uncultured Mollicutes bacterium
AAAGAGTTAAGAAAAGAAGGAGGGAAAGACCCGCCATAAAGAAGGTTAAGCTATAGGTGCTATAACCTAAGAAGATGGGAACGATGAGCAAGATAAAACAAAAAATCTTGGTCCTCGAATCCAACTTATGGATGAAGGAGTTATAGGGAACATAACGGCCAAGGGAAAAACTACTCATCTTGTTTCTCCTTTAACGCTTTCGCGAGTTCCAAAGGGGTTTTATAAGTTTCAAAAGGTAGATCGATCCCTCTTTCTTTCAGCTTTTCCATAAAACTAAAGAGAGTGGGTTTAGCGAGCGAAAAGGACGCTAAATCCTTTTGAAAGAGGTCACCGGGAGTGCCGTCAAAGGCCACCATCCCGTCTTCCATGACGATCACTCGATCCGCGTATTTCAAAACTAAATCCATATCGTGGGTGACTAAGAAAACGGCTTTTCCTTGTTTAAAGTAATCACGGAAGAGGTTCATCAAGTTTTCCCCCGCTTCCGGGTCTAAACCGCTGGTTGGTTCATCGATGACGAGGATTTTGGGATCGGAAGCGAGGACGCCCGCAATCGCAACCTTCCGTTTTTCACCCCCTGACAAAGTGAAGGGGGAACGTTTATAAAAGCTTTCATCGAGCCCCACGACTTTTAAAGCGTCATGGGCCATCTTTAAAGCTTCTTCTTTCGAAAAGCCAAAGTTCCTCGGGCCGAAACTCACATCCGTTTCCACGTCTTTTTCAAAGAGTTGGTATTCCGGAAACTGGAAAACCATTCCCACTTTCATTCTTAAGGATGAGGTCTTTTTCGTTCGTTCTTTCTTATTGCTCGAATTGATAAAATCATCGATGATGACTTTCCCTTTCGTGGGATTAAGTAACGCGTTCAAGTGTTGAACAAGGGTACTTTTCCCGCTGCCTGTTCTTCCCACTATCGCGGTAAACTTGTCCTTATATAACTCGAGATTAATATCCTTTAAGGCATCTTGGGAAAAAGGAGATTTCTCGTTATAGATATAGCTGACATCTTCAAACTTTATCGGCATAAATAATTCACGAGCTCCTCTTCGTTATCAATATCGTCCGGCACTTTAAACCCTTCCGTCTTTAAGGCTTCTTTCATTTCATAGATGAAGGGTAATTTTAAATGGACCAAAGTTAATAAATCATGATGCTTAAAGACTTCTTTTGGGGTTCCTTCTAAGATGATTCGTCCTTCATTCATCACTAAGACATAATCGCTATGGAGAGCTTCTTCAACGTCATGGGTGATGGAAATTAAGGTTAAAGAAGGTTTCTTTTTTCTCATCTCTTTAACCAGATTAAGAACATCGTTCTTCCCAACCGGATCTAACATCGAAGTGGCTTCGTCGAGGATTAATAAGTCGGGTTCGAGAGCAAGAACGCCCGCTATCGCGACCCGTTGCTTTTGCCCACCAGACAAGTTTTCGGGGGCTTTATTGAGGTAATCTTCCATTCCCACTTCTTTCGCCCATTTGTTGATAGTAGTGAGCATTTCTTCTCTCGGCATTTGTCTATTTTCTAAGCCGAAAGCGATATCATCTTTTACCGTGCTCGCGACAAATTGGTTATCGGGGTTTTGAAAGACTAAACCTATTCTTTTTCTAATTTCTGGCAAGTTTTGTTTTTCTAAAGCCACCCCTAACACTTCGCATTTCTCCGCTCGGTAATCGAGGTAAAGGCCCGCTAAGATTTTACTGAGAGTGCTTTTCCCGCTCCCATTATGACCGATCAAAGTAACGTACTGCCCTTCCTCAACGTGAAAAGAGACATCCTTTAAGATGTCTTGATTTTCTTTGTATCCGAAGAAGAGTTTTTTAACGTCGATGATCACTTATGGTCTTGGCCTTTCTTGTTCTTTAAATAAATATAGAGTTCGTTTCCCCCGTACACTAAGACGAAGAGTCCGCAGTAAATGCCGATTAAAAGGTAGAGGATCCAGCTTTCCATATTGGTCTGACTGAGGGGAGAAAAAACTAAAGCTCCCACAAAGAGAAACAAAATCGCAAAAACGAAAAATCGATAAAAATAACCGCGGATTTTCATAGATATTTAATATTTGGGAACCTTCCTTCGTAATGGGTAAGCTTCACCCCTGCCATATTGAACAAACGGCGAGAAGCTTCATAGATGAGGTCATTATTGTATTTATCGCTAGCGTACACCACTTCTTTAATCCCGGCTTGAATGATGGCTTTCGCGCATTCGTTACAGGGGAAGAGAGTGACATAAAGAATGCAGTTCTTTAGAGCGCTTCCATTCCTCGTATTAAGAATAGCGTTCAACTCGGCATGGCAAACATAGAGGTACTTACTATCCAATCCCTCTCCATGCCCCCAGGGAATCTTGCAATCATCCACCCTGGACGGCATGCCGTTATAGCCGATACTGACCACCTTATGGTCATCATCGACGATGCAGCAGCCAACTTGGGTGGAAGGATCTTTACTCCGCATCGCGCTCAAAAAGGCGATACCCATGAAGTATTCATCCCAGCTAATGTTATCTTTCCGCATTTCTTCCATCTTAAAAGTTCTCCCGAGTAACTAATGATAAACGTTTTTTATGATAAATCATAAAGAAAGCGTTAACTAATCTTCGCGACTAAGCTTTCGTAGGGCCTTAAGAACTTTTTAAAGGTTAAACCCGCTCCTTCATAATTACTGACAATCACTTGTCCCCTGATCTTTCTAATCCACCTGGGCAAGGTGATTCGTTTATTAGTGAGATTGACTAAGATAAAACGGACATCTTTTTCAATGATCCGGTAATAGCACATGATCTTATTACTAGTTCGGCATTTCTCTAAGGTGCCTTTTAATAAAACCGGATCCGCCCGCCTTAAAGCGATGAGTTTCTTGTAATAGTTCAAGATGGAATTGGGATCCTCTTCCTCATCTAAGGCATTGATTTCCGAATAATTAGGATTGACGGGAAGCCAGGTACCGATGTTAGACGAAAAACCGCCCGCTAAAGAGTTATCCCACTGGAAAGGTAATCTTGCATTATCCCGGTTATTATTTTGAATGAGCTTAAGCGTTAACTTATCGGTCACCCGATATTTCTTCATCATCTTAAAGAGGAAGTGATTGACGGGGTCCTTATATTGGGAGGGGGTAAACATCGGGTAATCGGTCATCCCGATTTCTTCCCCTTGGTAAATAAAGGGTGTCCCCTTTAAGGTCAATAGGATGGTAGCGAGCATTTTCGCCGACTGCTTATGGTAATTCTTCACATCCCCAAAACGGCTGACCGACCGCCTTTGGTCATGGTTCTCTAAATATATCGCGTTCCAATCGACTTCCTTTTGCCAGGCGAAAAGACTCTCTTTAAACTTCTTCCGCCACTTCTTGGTTCTTAAAATCGGAACTTTAATGACGTCGCAGTTCATCGTATCGAATTGGAACAAGAGATCCATTTCCCCATTTAAAAACCTTCTCGCGTTCCGGTAATCGATGTTATAGGTTTCCCCAATTACCACCGAATCATATTTGGAAAAGACATCGTTATAGAGTTCTTTAAGGATTTTGTGGCAGCCTTCGCTATTGAGGTAATGTTCTGCTCCCACGACTAACAACCCCTTCTTTCCATCTTTATAGGTCTCTTTATAGATTTCGTTAATGACGTCACAACGGAAACCATAGACCCCTTTATCGAGGTAAAACTTTAGAATCTTTTTAACTTCTTCTAAGACTAAGGGATTATGCCAGTTTAAATCCGGTTGATCTTCATGGAACAGATGGAGGTACCACTGATTGTTCTCCGGACAAAATTTCCAGGCGCTACCGGTAAAATTACTGGTCCAGTTATTGGGAGGATTTTGGTTATTATCTTTCCCGTCCTGCCAGATATAGTAATCGTGATACTTGCTATTTCTATCAATCGACGCTTTAAACCACGGGTGATCGCTGCTGGTGTGGTTGACCACTAAATCCATGACGATTCTTAAGCCTCTTTTTTTAGCTTCCTTTAAAAGACGATCAAAATCTTCCATCGTCCCATATTCCGGGTTAATAGAGTAGTAATCCGAAATATCGTACCCATAATCTTTGTTCGAGGTTTTGTAAATCGGGGAAAGCCAGATGATTTCCACGCCTAAATCTTTTAAGTAATCGAGTTTACTGATGATACCGGGGATATCCCCGATCCCATCACCATTACTATCCTTAAAAGAACGAGGATAGATTTGGTAGACCACCGCGGTCTTAAAGAGTTTCTCTTTCATGACACCATTTTAATATAACTGAAAATTAAAAAAACCCTTTCTTAAGGAAAGGGTGAGTTGCGATAGTGTTTATTTACTTATTATCTTTGAGGGAGCACGCTTCTTCGTAGGCTTTCCGGTTGATGGGATCACCGGTTTGCAAAGCGACTTCTAAGTCGCACGCATAGTCGTGCTCGGTTCGTTTAAGATAAGTCGCCTTGTTATCGTTCATACGTTTCCTTCAACTTCACTTATTCTAAAGACTAGGAAAGAACTCAACAACAGACGACCTTAGACACTGTCACACTTTGTGAAATTTTGCTTGTCGATATCCAAAAAGAAATTTTTAGACCCGGTTGAGGAAGACAAAACGATAACCGCCGCCGTAGACGGAGTCGATTCTCGCGCCTCTTATGATTGAGAGCTTCTTTCTGATATGCCCGACATGCACATCGATGGTCCGCGTGGCCCATCCATTTTGTTTACCCCAGACGACGCTGACGAGTTCTGTCCGGCTGACAACTCTGGGTTGCACAGTGTATAAGTGATACAGAATTCGCCACTCAATCGGGGTGAAATTAATGACAAAACGCCCGCATGATAGGGTGTGTTTATTCTTATCGATGACGACATCCGGAGCGTTTGACCTAGAAAATACGATTTCGTCCATATTTTTTACCTTCATTAATATTAAAACATAACTATAAATTATGTTCACTACAAAAGATACAAAAGTTGACATTAAAAGGCAAAATATTTCAGCATGAACTATCAATTTTGGAAATAGTAAATAACAGCTAAACATATAGCCATCAACGAGATAATTACCACAAAAAAGATGAGCCAACCTTTACTAAAATGCCATTTTGGTTCGGTTATTAAATCATTTTGCTCATTTTCCGGGTTTTCTTCTTCTTTATTTTCATCCATTTTTAACTCCGATTTTTGATTAAAAGTTCCGAGAGATAATACAAAAGATTAACCGTAAAACAACTTAAGAACAAATTAGCCGGACTACCTAAAATAGTTGACACAAAGATCCAGCTGAACGCCGCGTCACTACTTCCACCGAGCGTTACGAGGTAAAGACAGAAGGCTAAACTCTTTAAGAGGTCCATCAAAAAGAACTCGCTTAAAAGAGAAATAAAGGCTATTTCATTCGGTGATGGTCTAAAAGATAGTTCTAAGAGATTCTTTTGGTAAGTTTTGTCTAAGTGATAAAGCCCAACGATTAACCCACCATCTAAGAGGAGAACAATTAAAAGAATAACCAGTTTTCCCCAGACCGCGGCGTTCCCGAAAGCGGAATCCAATAAATCCGTTCCATAGAAGATGCCGATTAGGG
>UQOB01000062.1 GCA_900542595.1 uncultured Mollicutes bacterium
AAAAAGATTGTGGCCGCCCCATCGCTGGTTCTGACATCGTTAGCGTAGCTATAGATGTTTTCCCGGTAATCGTTACTGCTCCATTGCATAGCGATATCGACTTTGATTTCGTTTTGCGTATCGCTAAAAGAGATGATGTCCCCTAAGACGAGTTTATTTCGATTTAAGCTGCTGACATATTCTTTTAAGCCATTTTCACAGTAGAATTCATGGCTATTTCCGGTGTTTTGGTCTTTTAAGATGAAATGGACACCCGCTAAAAGGTAGCTCTTTTCTTCCAAGCGGTTATAGATAGTTTCATATGAGAATTTCGTGGAAGGAAAGATCGAAGCATCGGGTTTAAAACGGACGCAGGTCCCGTGTTTATTAGTCGTTCCGATGACCGATAAGGGTTCAAGGATTTTTGAGCCCCCATCACTAAATTTAATGTGATAAATCTTGCCGTCCCGAAAGACGTTAACTTCTAGCCATTCCGATAAGGCATTAGTGACAGTTGACCCGACCCCGTGGAGCCCGGCGCTGGTCTTATAGGCGTTGGAATTAAACTTACCGCCAGAATGGAGAGTGGTATAGATGAGTTGGACGGCTGGAACTTTGTATTCTGGATGAATGTCAACAGGAACACCCCGCCCTTCATCTTCCACGCTTAAAGAGCCGTCTTTATACATGGTGACGGTGATTTTGTTACCGTAGCCATTTAAAGCTTCATCGACCGCGTTATCGATCATCTCCCACACCAAATGGTGAAGACCATTGAGGTTGGTGCTTCCGATATACATAGCGGGCCGTTTTCTGACCCCCTCGAGTTCCCCGAGGACTTCGATGGATTTCGCGGTATAGCTCGATTGTTCTTTTAATAAATTACTCATAAATAAGTTGATGTTTTCTTCCGCGTTAAATTATAGAATAATCTCGGTTGTTTGACTAACCAAATTTAGGAAATATCACGCTTTATGGAAATCTTATGGAATGTGCTACTGGGGCTCGGGGCGGCCTTATTAGGCTATCTTTTAGGAGCGATCCCCACCGGTGTCGTCATCGGAAAAGTTTTTTATCACGTTGACCCTCGCGATTATGGGAGCCACGCGTCAGGTGGCACCAATAGTGGTCGCGTCTTTGGGAAAAGGGTCGGAATCATCGTCATCGTCTTAGATATCTTAAAGGCTGTCATCGCCTTCTGGGCATGCTGGGCGATTATTAAATTCACGCCCATCATCGAAGCTTCTTGGCTATTTGATCACGGGGATATCTTCCCATGGATCGCGATTGTCGGAGTCGCTTTCGGGCACTGCTGGCCGGTCTTTTTACTTTTTAAAGGCGGGAAAGCCGTCACCAGTTACATGGCTTTAGTCGGAGGAACGTCGTGGCTCGGTTTTATCATGTGCTTCGCCTCATTTTTCCTCCCCTTCGCGTTTAAGAAAATCGTCAGCTGGAGCTCCCTTCTTTCCGGTTTATTCCTCTTAATCTTCGAATGGGTGATGTGTATCATTGTCCTTTCAACCGGGAATAACCTGTCTTACCTCATGTGGACTTTCGGCCTTCAACCGTCCGGCGTGTATTTCGGGCTTTATGCCGCGGTGAGTTCGACGATTGTCTATTTGATTCTCGTCTTCCGTCACTGGCAAAACATCCAAAGGATGAAAAAGGGTGAAGAAAAACCCGTCAAATGGGGCAAGGGGTTAATTAGTAAATAATTAGTATCTTACTAGTATTTAAATACTTTCGATGGCAACAAAAAAAGGTCAGGATTTCTGACCTTTTATTTTGCTTAAGTTATTGATTCTTTTTAATCGAATTCATGACCGCGCGAATCTGCGCTTCACTGGGTTTTCTCCCCATCTGCATGAACATCGCTCTGATCATGTTTTCATTGATCGGCGGATTCTTCTGCATTTGCTTTTTAATGATGTAACGGGCACCGAAGAAGCCAGCCGCTAAACCGACAATTAAGGCAAGGATGAGGTAGAGAACGAATTGCCAAATTTCCATCGACATGGTGATTAAGCTCTCTTATCGTATTTACCAGTCGTCGTATCGACTAAGACCTTTTCACCCGGATTGATGAATAACGGAATTCTAATCTTAAGTCCAGTTTCTAAGGTCGCATCTTTACTTCCGCCGTTGGTGACGGTGTCCCCTCTCACTCCCGGTTCACAGTCTGTGACCGTTAAAGCGACTTTCGACGGGAGTTCCATCCCGAGGATTTCGTCGTCATAGAGGGAAATAGTGACTTCACCTTCCGGAGCGAGATACGGAATTTTATCTTCTAAGCCCGCTTTCGGGAGTTCGACTTGTTCATAGGTCTTCGGATCCATGAAGACGAGAGTGACCCCGCCATCATAGAGGTATTGCATGGCTTTTTTGGTGACGTTGACTAAGGTAACATCATAGCCGCTGTTCCGAGCAAGTTCAGTAATCGCGCCACTTCTGACGTTTCTAACTTTCACTTTCGCGACCATTTTCCGCATCGCGGTCTTGTTGAGTAAAATGTCGATAACTTGATAAAGCGTCCCATCATCTTCAAAGTAATTGCCGGGACGAAGTTCTGTAACGTTCATAGTTTTTCTCCTTTGTTTTCCGGCTAGTATGTTATAACTTTTTTTACCTTTTTTCCACTAAAAGGGATGGCAAGATAGGAAAAAGACTCTTTAACAAAGAATATTTATTTGTAAAAGTAGGGATTTAAGCGTTCTTCGTCTTCGATCGTTGTTTTCTTTCCGTGACCGGGATAAACGACAGTATCTTTCGGTAAGGCGTGAAGTTTTTCAAGGGACGAAGTAATTAACCGACTACTTCCCCCGGGTAAATCGGTTCTCCCAATCGCGAGGTGAAATAAGGTGTCACCGGTAAAAACTTCCTTCCGCTCTTTAAGGTAATAACAGACGCTGCCTTTCGTATGGAATGGGGTATAGATCACTTGAACGGAAGGGAAACCGGGAATTTCGATCGTTTCATCCCCTTCTAATTCTTGGACGTTTTTATTTTCCATAACCAAAGGATAACCGAGGATATCCTCGCTTAAATTGAGGCAAGGATTCGTTAAATATTCCGCGTCAATATTATGAATATAGACGGGAATCGAATCATTGACATCTTTAATACCCCCGATATGATCAACGTGACCATGGGTCAAAAAGATGGCTTTTAACTTAACGTTATGTTTTTTGAGGTAGTTATTGATGGTGAAAGACGGAAGGCCGCTATCGAAAAGGATGGCCTCATTATTGTCATTTCTCAGAATATAAAAATTCGCGTCCATACTGGGGGACGCGAACGAAATGAGATTCCCGAGGGAATTAGCCATTTTTGGTTTCTTTATGGAGGGTTTCCTTGTTGCACCGGGGGCAATATTTCATTTTTTCAAGTTTGTCCGGGGTGTTTTTCTTATTCCTCGTCGTGATATAGTTCCGTTCTCCGCAGACGGTGCATTTGAGAGCGACATTGAGGATATCTTTTTTAGTTTTACTGGCCATGTTTTCTTCTTCCTCTCTTTCGGGTTAAGATATTACCATAGCTTTTGAATTTATTCTAGATAAAATTGGGAGAGAAAAGAAAGATGTATACGAGAGAAAAAACCAGACCCGTCAAAGTCGGAAACTTAACCCTCGGGGGAAATAGTCATATCTATGTCCAAAGCATGGGGAATTGTAAGACGGAAAGAGTCGATGATGTCATTAAACAAATTAATGATGCTTATAAGTACGGCTTAGAATTGATGCGGCTTTCTGTTCTCGACATGAAGGACGCGGAAGCGATAAGAGACCTTAAAAAGCTCTCCCCTGTTCCCCTTATCGCGGACATTCATTTTGACTATAAGCTCGCTCTCGCGGTCTTAGATAACGGGATCGATGCGATAAGAATTAATCCGGGAAATATCGGGGACGAAAAACGGATTGAAGAAGTTTTAAAGAAAGCCAAAGAAAAACATGTTCCCATCCGAATTGGCGTGAACTCTGGGAGTTTAGACCAATCGATCTTAAAAGATTTAAAGCCGGGCGAGAATCCTCTCGCAAAATCCTGCTTAAAACACGTTAAAATCTGTGAAAAATATGATTTCCATGATTTAGTTCTCTCGGTTAAAGACTCTGACCCATTGAGCACGATTGAAGCCTATGAAGCCCTCGCGAACCTCGTCCCCTATCCTTTGCACCTCGGGGTGACGGAAGCGGGACCTCTTTCGGTCAGCTTAATTAGAACGGCATCTGGATTAACCCCTCTTTTATTAAAAGGCTTAGGGAACACCATTCGTTTTTCGCTCACCGAAGACCCGATCGAAGAAGTTAAAGCTGCTTATCGTTTATTAAAAGATTTAAATTTATCTTCTAATTGGCCCTTCTTTATCTCTTGCCCCACCTGCGGAAGAACCCAGGTTGATTTGCTTCCCCTCGCGAAAAAAGTTCAAGCGTACCTGGAAGATAACCATATCTACAAGACGGTCGCGATTATGGGCTGCGTGGTCAATGGACCGGGCGAAGCTAAAAACGCTGATATCGGCTTAGCGGGCGGTCACGGGGTGTACGCGTTATTTAAAAAAGGGAAGGTCATTAAGACCATCCCTGAAAGTGAAGCTTTTAATACCTTGATTGAAGAACTGAAGAAACTTTAATCCGCGTTCTTCTTCCGGTAATATTCGTTCTTCTTTTGCCTAATGCTCTTTCTGATCGCCATTTTGCGGTACTTTTTCTTAACCTTCTCGATCGCGAACATCTTTTTCTTCTTATACATCGGTTCGACTTTCCCGGTGTTGAATTTGGCTTTCGCTCGTTTGATTTCTTTGATTTCTTCGGTTGGAAGGTCTTTCTTTAAGGGTTTCTTTCTTTGAATGAAAATCGGTTTCTTATCAAGCAAGATTTCATTATTTCTTAAAGTCATATAGTCGACTTTAAGACCGGTGCCTAATAAACGATTGATATCTTTTTCTTCATCGCGGTTATAGAAAACCCAGCTATCCCCTTCTTTGCCGTTTCGGCCGGTTCTTCCGGCTCTATGGAAATAGAAAGCTAAATCCTGCGGTAAGTCGAGACTGATGACGTCGGTGACGTCGGGGATATCCATGCCGCGAGACAATAAGTCACTAGTCACAATTAACGCGTGGGTGTTTTCTCTGATCTGTTTTAAGGTTCGCTTTCTTTCTCTTTCACTTAAATCCCCAGAGAAATAAAGAGGATCAAAGTTAAAGGATTTCAGACCTTCATAAATCTCTTTTACCTTATCTTTGGTGGAACAGAAGATTAAGGCTAAATAGGGTTGTCTTATTCTTAAAAAGGAAACGAGGCTATTGAGTTTCCCCTGGTGCTTAACGTCGATTAAATGGTGACGGACACCGGTCGGGGTCGCCTCTTTTTCTTCTTGGATGAATTTTTTACGAGGGAAGACGGAATGGAGGCCCGCTAATAAGTTTTCT
>UQOB01000063.1 GCA_900542595.1 uncultured Mollicutes bacterium
AGCTTCCACTTCATCAAACTTCTTAAACTCTTCAACCAATTTTTTAAGAAACAAAAACAAATCCCTTAATGTCTCATACTATATAAGCGAACTTTAAACTTAAAGGTAAAACTCAAATTTAAACAAAATCTTTATTTTAAATTATTAACTTTATCAATAATAAACTCTTTTACTTCCTCAAGAGTTAACTCCACTTTAGAATTATCATTACGGTTTTTAAACTCAACAATATTTTCCGAAGCTCTTCTACCAACAACAACAATATAAGGTATACCAATAAGTTCCCAATCTTTCATTTTGAAACCTATTTTCATCTTTCGATCATCTAAAACAGTTTCAACTTTAAAATTAAGCATTTCGTATAACTTATCGCTGACTCTACGTTGTTCTTCATCCTCATAGTTAACAGGAACAATAACAATATGGTATGGAGCAGTTTCTAAAGGGAAAACGATTCCATATTCATCATGATGTTGTTCAATAATTGCTTGGAAAGTTCTAGTTACTCCAATTCCATAGCACCCCATTACCATTGGTAAGGTCTTTCCTTGTTCATTGAGAAATGTGCAGTTCATTGGTAAGGAATATTTAGTACCTAACTTAAATACTTGTCCAACTTCAATTCCACGTTCACTCTTTAATGGTTTCCCACATATTGGACAAAGGTCGCCTTCTTTAGCTTTTTTATAATCACCAATTGTTCCATCAAAATCTTTTTTGTAATTAATATTAACTAGGTGATAGTCTTTTTTGTTGGCGCCGACGACAAAATTCGTCATTTTTGTCACTTCTTCATCAATAAAAATTTGACATTTAGAGAAGTTAACAGGACCAATAAATCCAGCTATCGAACCTAAAGCTAATATTTCTTCATCACTAGCTAAACGAATAAATACTTCAGAAGAATTTAATGCATTAGCAACTTTGATTTCGTTAACTTCATAATCTCCTCTAACGATAAACATGCCATATTGCTTACTATCTTCTGCATAATAAATCATACTTTTAGCAATCTTATAAAGAGGTAAATTTAAAAATTCACTTATTTCTTCAATCGAATGTTTATTAATAGTTAAGACTTCTTTTCTATCTTTTAATTCTTCTTTTTCTAAAGTTGGAGCGTGAGAATAAGCTTTTTCTTCATCTGCAGCATAGGAGCAATTTTCACAATAAATAATATTTGATTCGCCAATATCACTTAAAGCCATAAACTGGTGAGAAGCATTACCTCCAATTGCCCCAGTATCTGCAAGAACTACTTTAAAATTCAAGCCTAAACGAGTAAAAATTCGAGAATAAGTTTCATACATGATTTTATATGACTCGTCTAATCCTTTTTCATCGACATCAAAAGAATAAGCATCTTTCATGATGAATTCTCTACCTCTCATAAGACCAAATCTAGGTCTCATCTCATCACGATACTTAGTTTGAATTTGATAAATATTTAATGGTAATTGTTTATAGGATTTAACAGTATTTCTAATTAAATCAGTAAATATTTCTTCATGAGTAGGACCTAAACAATAATCACGGTCATGTCTATCCTTAAATCTAAATAATTCTGGGCCATATTTATTCCATCTTCCTGATTCTTCCCATAACTCTTTTGGTTGCATTGCGGAAGATAAAATTTCTAAAGCTCCAGAGCGGTCCATCTCTTCTTTTATAATCTTTTCTACTTTATGTAAAGAACGGAGACCTAAAGGTAAATAATTATAGACTCCGGAGACTAATTTTCTAATTAGTCCTGCTCGTAACATCAAAATATGGGAGTCAATAATTGCTTCCTGTGGGGCTTCTTTTAACGTTGGTATAATCATCTTACTAGCTTTCATAGGTATTTTCTCTTTTCCTAATAATGATAGAGAAACCAAAGTAAAAAATAAAGATTAAGCGTTTTTAAAATGTATTAAATTATTTATATTAGTCTTGATACGATAATCTATAAGCAATAAATTCCATATTACAAAATACTAAATACCGCTAAGAGGAATAACATAAACGTCTTTATCCAATGGATAAACAGAATCGGTATTACATATAATTCCCGAAGTTGATTTTTGATAATTTGTATTATCTAATTGCTTAAATGATTTAATTGCCTTCAAATTATAACTCATTCCTGATTTGCATTCGATAAGATGAATCTTGCCTGCATTTATAATAATTAAATCGATTTCATTCATATTATTATCACGATAATAATAGAAATTAGGATTTTTTCCATTATTAATATATGATTTCCTTAATTCATTAATAATGAAAGTTTCCATAAATCTTCCGCTAAGAAAACTACTTGATAAAACATTAGGATCATTAACTTTTGCTAAAAAACAAGCTAAGCCAGTATCGTTAAAATATATTTTTGGTCTTTTCACAATTCTTTTTGTTATTGAAAATTCATTATATGGTTCAAGTAAATAGATAATATCTTGCGCTAATAAAACAGAAATCCAAGATTTAATAGTTTTTAAATCAACACCAATTATTTTTGCTAAATTATCATAGATAAGTTCTTCCCCAGTTAAAGAAGCTAGTAATTCCATAAACTTTCTAAAAAGAAATTTATCTTTAACATTAATAATTTCATTAATGTCTCTTTCAATATAAGTTTCTACATAATCGCTAAAGAATCTTTCTGGATTTAAACTTTGATTACTATAAATTTCCGGAAAATAACCATTAACAATATCTTCAAAGACATCATTGATATTGAAAGGATTTTCTCTTGCTCTTTCTTCGATTTTATTAATATCAAAATTAAATAGAATTTCATCTCGATTTAAAATTTCACTTCTTGATAACGGTAACATATGAATTATAGAAACTCTTCCAGCCATTGATTCCGAAACATTTTTCATGAGTCTAAACATTTGCGAGCCAGTTAAAATATACATTCCATAATTATTTATATTTTTTAGTTTTTCTTCATTCACCTTTGCTTCGATTGCATCAAAAAGTTCAGGAGCTTTTTGAACCTCATCAATAATTAAAGGCCACTTATTTAATTCCAAAAATAAATAGGGATCTCTTTGGGCAAGTTCTCTATTTCTACTATTATCTAAAGAAATATATGAAAATCCTTTTTCTATAAAAAGTGAAGCGATTGTTGACTTTCCTACCTGCCTTGCACCTGTAATTAAAGTAATAGGCCGGCTTTTAACTGATTTTTCTATTTCTTTAAATATTGTTCTTTTTATCATCATATCTATCTCATGGCTTTATTATATTTTAGTATTATTTGGAGTTCAACTCCGATTTTTACTAATATTATTTTTACATTTTCTCATTAATGAATATTCTGAATATTCTAGAGTTTGAGGGCCATACCTTATTTAATTAATAATTTTGAACTTGGGAGCTATCTGTAAATTCTATTTCATAAAATATTTTTGTATGAATTTTCATTGACTATTTTTAATTATAATTCATTAAAAATTTTATCTATGATATTTATTGATACAAATAATCGTTCTATTTTTAAAACTTTAAATTCATAAATAAAAACATTATTTATAGTATGTTTTAATGAAAATATATACGATTTTAAACAAGATATTGAATAAATAAACATTAGTAATATGAAATATAAAAAAATTTCTCAATTAATTGACAAATTATAGAAAGAGAATTTTAACGATTTATTTTATGAATTTATTTAAAAATATAGGTGGCTCCGAAGCTCTAAATCGTTAATTAAAGTGGGTATGGCTCTCATGACCTAAACTGATGGTCCCGAAGCGCTAGAATATTCAATTAAAAAAATATTTCTCGCGTAACAAAAAAGACCACCCAGCTCAGTAAGAACCAGACGGTCAATCAATATTATTAATAAAGATAGGGTGTGCAGTTGCCGTTTTTAGGGGTGTGCAAGGGTGTGCAAAATAAGGGTTGCCATGTAATAGTGCACACCTGCCGTTTCAAAGTGAGTCCTAAAAATGATGATTTTTCATTGAATTTTATGAATTTCGGATTGCACTATTACAACGGCGTAAATTTAAAAAGTGGCCATTTAAGCCTAAAATTAAAGAAAGTCTGCACACCCCTAGTCATCGACTAAGAATGTATCAGACATGTTGTTCTAATATGCCTACATACTACGCTTTTGATAATTGCACACCCTTACAATGGCAACAACGGTAACTTTTAGGTTAAACTATTAATCAATGTTTTAATCTATGATTTCCCAATGACCACCTTTATCAGGACCAACGCGTTTAATTTTATTGCTATTTCTAATTATTCTTTCGATGACTCTACTAGTAACATTTAATTCTTTTGCCATTTTAGATAAAGATATTTTAGGATTTTCTTGTATTAATGATATAAGTTTTTCTTCACCATTTTCTTCACCGTTTTCTTCACCAATTTCATTAACTCGCATAGACGACATCACTTCTGCATCATATGGTATGGAAACATTTATATAGTTTTCTTCAATATCAAATACATTCTTATCATAGTGCTTTAAAACCTCAGGCACTCCATAACCCGTTTGTTCGACATATTTTAAGTCAGATAAAACTCTCATGAGTTCTTTATTTCGGGGAGTACTTATTCCTTTGAAGAACATTTCTTTGGTTTCACCATCAGGCAATCCACCATGAGATATAACTTCGATATGATTGGAAAAAATATAAACAGCCGGTTCTACAATAGACCAATCATTATGAGCAATGGCATTTATAAACACTTCTCTTAAACTTGCCATATCCATGAGTCTTTTATCAACTCTTTGAGCACCAACAATTCTAGATTTAGTAATATTTTCTGCTTCTAGCCTATTAATTACCCTATCTATAGCGACTAACAAACATTGATAACCGTATTCACTTTTTTCTAATAAAACCGATTTATCTTCACCTTGAAATCTAGCTACCTTAATTGAAATTCTATTTTTATCAGATAAAAGTTCAGCAAGAAAGTTATATCTGCCATCATCGGTTTTTAAATGAAGATTATCTACTAAAGTTTCGTCATTTAAGTGATATCCTTTGCTTGAATAATAAATCTTTAATTGGTTAAAACTAAAATCCTTTTGACTACTTGGAGTTTCAATCATGCTTAAATGCTTTGAATAAGTTTTTATGAATCTTCTTTCAATCTCTTCTTCACTCATAGGAGTTGAGGATGTTCCGTCTCTATAAAAACATCCAGTTGCGCTTCTTCCCTCTTTCTTAATGTAATAAAGTTTGGTTCCTTTACTTACTTTGACAGTAATAATAGTTTTATCATTTTTAAGTAATGAACCGATTTCACATAAGCCTTCAGTTGATGGAAGAATCTGATCTCTTATGATGTCTCTTATTTCCCTCATTGTTTTATCGGCATTAGAAGCACCTAAAACATTACCGTTATCA
>UQOB01000064.1 GCA_900542595.1 uncultured Mollicutes bacterium
CTTTATGTGTAACCCCCATCTATCTCAATTTCACCAATAGCCAATGGAATACCGGGAGTTTTATGGCTCTCATCATGTTGCTTTTAATCGGGATCAGCATGTTACTGACCAGAAACGTTGAAAAAGATCCGATGAACGGGAAAGGAGGGGTCGCCTCATGGTAAAAGTTGAACAAAAAAGAATCATCAAGAAAGTCGGAGCGCAGACTTATATCTGGGTCCTCTTACTTTTAATGTATCTCCCGGTTTTAACCCTCATCTTCTATAGTTTTACCCCGAGCGTTAACCTCGGAACGTGGAGCGGATTCTCCTTTGATCTTTATGTCGCCTTATTTAACGATAAAGAAATTATGACCGCGGTCGGGAATACCATCATCCTAGCCCTTACCAGTTCTTTATGTTCGGTCATCTTAGGGACTTTAGGCGCCATCGGGGCGTACAACCTGAAATCAAAATCCCGTAGGAGTGTGGAAATGGTCACCCAGATTCCGATCGTTAACCCGGAAATCGTCATGGCCTTATCTTTGACCATCATGTTTGTCTTTATCGGGAACTACATCTTTAAAGGCTTTACGATGTCCTTCTGGACTCTTTTAATTGGCCATATTGTCCTTTCTTTACCCTTCGTTTATCTTTCGGTGAAACCGAAGCTTTTACAGATGGATCCCGCCTTATATGAGGCCGCGCTCGACTTAGGAGCGAAACCGAAAACGGCTTTAAGGAAAGTGGTGCTTCCGGCGATTTTCCCCGGCGTCATGAGCGGTTTCCTTTTAGCTTTGACATTGTCTTTGGATGACTTTATCGTCACCACCTTCACCAGAGGTGCCGGGTTACTAAACGGGAACGCGATGATTGAAACCATCAGCACCTTAGTGCAAGCTAAGATTAAAAAAGGTCCGATTCCTCCCGAAATGCGGGCCTTAACTACCATTATCTTCCTCTTCGTCATCATCATTGTTATCACGGTCACTATCTTAATGACGAGGAAAAACAAGATGACGAAAAAGAATCAACTTTACCGGAGGAAAGCCTAATGAAAAAAACTGTCTTATTTTTAGCTCTTTCTTCCCTCTTTTGTCCCTTTGCTTTAAAGAGCAGTCCGGAGGCTTCTTTCACCAGCGTTAAACTTCCGAAAGTCTTAAATGTCACGAAAAAAGAAGCTCCGGAAAAGATGACTTTATCGATTTATAACTGGGAAGACTATATCGCGGAAGACCCAGATATCATCGAAGAATTTAAAGCGTATGTCCTCGAGCACGATAATGTGGACCTCGAAATCAATTACCAAACATTTGATACCAACGAAGTGATGCTCAGTCAACTTGAAACCGGAGCTCAAACTTTCGACTTAATTTGTCCGAGCGACTACATGATTCAAAGAATGATGGCCCGCGGTTTACTTCGCCCCTTTAAAAAAGGGGAAGAAAGACTTGTTCTTTACACCCATAATAACGATGAAGAGGTGTGGGAAGAAACGTATGAAAACTATTGCTCCCCTTACCTTTTAGATTGGTTCGATAAAATAACCGCTACACTTCCAGACGGAAGTAAACATAACTTAAATGAGTACGCTCGGGGGTATATGTGGGGGACCTTGGGGCTCGTCTATAACCCAACTTATCCAGAACTTTTGTCACGCGGTTTACAAGAAGACGAGATTAAGGTTCAAATGAACGATTGGAACGCTCTTTGGGATAGTTCATATAACGGGACTTTTCAAATTAAAGATTCTATGCGTGACACCTATAGCGTCGCTCTCATGAAAGCGTATGACGAAGAATTTAAGTTTCTTTTAAATGCATATAAAACGGGTTCTTTCCATGGTGAACCATATACGGAAGAACAATATTCCTCGGATGTTAATACTATTTTTAACAATATTACCCATGTGGAAGAATTTAAGGCGCTGATGGAAAAAATACATGGGCAAGAGATAAATATAACGAGTGATAGCATCATCGAAAGCGTGCAGGGCTATTTGACCGAGCTTAAAGATAATAGCTTTGGGCTTGAAGTCGATAGTGGTAAACAAGACATCGTCACAGGGAAAAGCGGCATCCAAATTTCGTGGAGTGGGGATGCGGTTTATTCGATGGATCTCGGTGATTTAGAAGGGGGAACCACCCTATATTATTCCGTCCCCGAAACCGGCGGTAACATTTGGTTTGATGGATGGGTGATGTATGATTACCCCGGATTAAACCAAGAATACGCGCAAAAATTCGTCGAGTTTTTATCGAGGCCTGATATTGCAAGCCTCAACATGGATTATATTGGTTACACTCCTTTTATCGCCGGAAGTGATATTTTAAACCTCGTTAAAGATTGGTACGACGCTAGAAACTTCGCGATGTATGTCTATATCGATGAAGGGAGCTATGACTTCGGTTACCATGACTACCTTTATGATGAAGATGGAAATAAGGTTTATCAAGACGGTAGTAGTAGTGATGGTCCTAAAAGCGTGACGATTGATGGTGAAACCTATGAGGCCGATTTCGGAACCATCGATATGACGGGAAGTACGCTTGAAAAACCGGGGCCCAATAGCGGTTACGAAACGTGGGACGAATATTTCGCGGGGGAAGAATGGGAAGTAAAACAAGTATCGCTCGACTATTTCTTCAGCGGTACAACGGAAGAAAGCCCCATTATTTATACCGATGAACTAGAAACCATCACTGGTATCGGGCTTGACGGGGAAGAAAAGACGATTACCGCGGGGAGACAGTTCTACGCTCAATACCCCGAGATGTCAATGCTTCCCACTTTAGCGGTCATGGAAGACTACGGAAATAATAATGAATATGTCCTCAGAATGTGGGAAGCCGTCAAGAGTGATTCCTTAGAACCTTGGGTTATCGCGGTCCTCGTCACTGAGCTCGTCCTTATCTTTGGGGTTGCGATTGGGTTCTACACCACGAAACGAATCAGTAAGAACTTACGGAAGAAGCGACGGGAAGAAAAGAACAGTTAATCTAGGGGCTCACTAGTTATTAGTGAGTCCTTTTTCTTTTAAAATCACTATTATTTAAAGCTTTTTTAGCCCGTTTTCGTTATACTCTACATATGAAGAAGAAATCCTTAGTATATTTTCAGTCCGGTGGCCCGACGACGGTCATCAATTGTTCTTTTTACGGCGTTATCGCCGAAGCCTTGAAACATGATGAAATCAGCGGGCTCTATGGTTCCCTCCACGGAGTGGAAGGCTTGATCGACGATAACTTAGTCGATTTAAGAAAGGAAGATTTAGAAGATATTGAGCTTCTAAAACAAACGCCGGGAGCGGCTTTAGGAAGTAGCCGAAAGAAACTTCCGCCCGTCACTGATCCCTTATTCAAAAAGATTTTAAGCACGATTAAGAAACACGATATCGGATATATCTTAGTCAATGGGGGTAACGACAGCATGGATACCTGTAATGTCCTCGATAAATTCTTTAAAAAAGACAAGATGGATATCCAAGTGATCGGGATTCCCAAGACCATCGATAATGACTTAATGGTGACCGATCACTGTCTCGGTTATCCCTCGGCCGCCAGGCACGTTATCAACAGCTTAAAAATGGTGACAGAGGACGCGAAAGCGTACTCAAAAGGGAAAGTTATCCTTGTAGAAATCATGGGACGAAATGCCGGGTGGTTGACCGCTAGTGTGGACCTTCTCCCTGATGACGAACGGCCGGACTTAATTTATCTCCCCGAAATGGATTTCGATATGAAGCGCTTCTTAAAAGAAGTTAACGAAATTTACCAAAAGAAGGGCTACTGCGTTGTCGCCTGTTCCGAAGGCTTAAAGATTCCTCATAAGAACAACGGAGTAGTGGACTCCTTTGGTCACGCAAGTTTAGAAGGGGTCTGTTTAACCTTATCGGACGAAATTAAAGATAAACTCGATATCGGGACGAGAGTCATGGACTTATCGCTCGCCCAAAGAGCGGACCCAATTCTCGCTAGTGAAACAGATAAGGAAGAAGCCATCCTCTGCGGAAAAGAAAGCGTCCTCGCTCTCCTCCGCGGTGAAAGCGGTAAGATGGTCTGCATCAAACGGAAAGATAGCGATGCTTATCTCATCGAAACCTTCTTAAATGACCTCGAAGATATCGCCAATCATGAACGGCACTTCCCGAAAGAATGGATCATCGATGAAAGGCGCTTGAGCGATGACTTTAGGCGTTACTTAACACCTTTAGTGGACCGAGAATGCCACGTTGAATACCAAAATGGTATCTTCTTAACCGCGAAACTGCGGTTCATCAAGGCTTAAAATACAGGCAGGTATAGAAGATTGAGTTGAACAACGGTCGAGAGTTTTCTATAATATGCCCTGCGCATCCGTAGCCAAGCGGTAAGGCAAGTGACTGCAACTCACTTATGCGACGGTTCAAATCCGCCCGGATGCTCCAAATTGAAAATAACCTCGATGATATCGAGGTTTTTCATTTCTGTAAGACTATTTTTCAAAAACCCTATTATAAAGACCTATTTTTAAGTCCCTATTCCTCATCAATTGCATCTTGAGTAGCGGGGTAAGGTATTTACTTCCCGTTTTTTGCTATATCGTCTTTGATTAAGCTAACGATATAATCTTTCTTGCTAGGAAGCTTTTCAGCTTCTCAATTACTTCCTTATCGTCTTACCATATTCTAAGAACAATTCTGCAGTAAGTTTTTCTCTATAATGACGTTTTGCAGTGATTTTTTGATTTTTCCATATAAAAAGCTCCCCCGGAGGGGAGCTAGTTTAAGTATTAAACTTTACCAAATAGCAACGACGGAGAAGCCGTGTTCGGTATCGACTAAGATATCGACATAATAGGAGATTTGTTCCCCGGTATCAGCCGCGGTAATGTCGTATTCATAAGTGGTGGTAAAACCAACGTTGGCCGCGTCTTTCTTCGCCCAGCCGAGCGCTACTAAATCTTCTCCCAATTTATCAGCAAAGCTGGTATCAAAGATGACATAATAGGTATAGTACTTTTCGTCAAAAGTGGTACCTAAGTCATACCCGACTGTTCCTTCCGCCCAAGCGATGGTTTCCGGGAAGGGGATGACGATGCCCGTAAAGATAGTAATCAAGCTGAGCATGTTTGTCATTTCTTCGACGTCCGCGAGCCAGATGTCATGAGCTTGGATGATGATTTGCGCCCGGGTAGAATCGGTTGGATCTAAGGCGATCTGTAAGATGATGGTCTTCCCAGCATCTTCATAGATCTTATAGTCGTAAGCTTCTCTCAAGATGTAGCCTTTTTCTAAGAGCAAAGCTTCGTAGGCCGCGACTTCATCAACGTTAGTGGCAGCAATATCGATAGTGACGGTTTTGGGGGGGGGGGGGG
>UQOB01000065.1 GCA_900542595.1 uncultured Mollicutes bacterium
CTTTCCCTAAGCGTTGTTCGGTTTCATGCTTAATGATATCGGCTTCATGCTCAATCTCATGCACTTCGTTCTTCCACTTTTCGACATCGATGTTTTGAAAGTTTTCGAGCCCTTCATTCACTTTCTTGATCGCTCTTAAGGAATATTCACCCACCAAGGTGAATTGCTCGAAGAAATAGTTCGTTTTCTTTTTCTTAAATAAGCCCATCTTAAGCACCTCCTAAATAATGCCTGGTATCGCAAAAAGAATATAGCACATCGTGAACCCGATAATGATAGCGCCTGGGAAAGTAAAAACCCAAGTTAACACCATATCTTTCACGATGCTCCAATTGACCTTTTTAATGCCTTTAGAAAGCCCGACCCCGACGATTGAACAAGTCTTAACTTGCGAGGTAGAAACGGGCCAAGAGAGGACGCTACTGAGGATTAAAGCGATAAAGGCCGCTAAATCAGTCGCGAAACCTTGTTAAGGCTTTAAATCGACCATCCCCATCCCCACTTTTTTAATGATCCGGTAACCACCGATGGAAGTCCCGAGCCCCATCACTAAAGAGATAAGAATCGGGAGCCAAAGAAAGGCGGGAGCATGCAAGAAATCCATCACAAAACCTGGGGTCGTCGGGTTTTCTAAGATGTACTGCACTCCGTTCATATTCATGGCGTCAGGATACGCGACATTCCCTAAAAATAAAACGAGATAGACGATACCGATAAACTTTAATCCGTCTTGTGCCCCGTGGGCGAGCGCCATCCCGGCCGAGGCCCAGATTTCTGCTCGTTTAAAGAATTTCGTGGTTTTACCCCGCGTTTTCTTTTTACAGATAGCTTCAATTAACTTGACTAAGAAGAAACCTAACAAGGCCCCTAAAAGAGAGGAGACAACAAAACCGATACCGACATTAATCCAGCTTTCCGCTCCCGGAGCGACGTCTTTTCCCATCGTCATTAAAGCGAAACAGGCACCGGTTAACCCCGCGATTAAAGCGTGGCTTTCGCTCGATGGGACCCCGAAACCCCAGGCTAAAACACCCCAGGTGACGACCCCTACCATGCCGGACGAGATCCCAACTAGGGCTTCTTTCGCGATAAGAGGGTCTTCTAATGAACCAAAATTTACGATACCGGCGATGCTTTCAGCAACTCCGGCTGCAAATAAGGCAAAGATTAAAACCCCGATAAAATTAAAGATAGCGGCCATAATAATGGCCTTTTTCGCCGATATTGCTCTCGTAGAAACACAGGTCGCTACCGCGTTTGGAGCGTCCGTCCAGCCGTTGATAAAGACCACTGCTAAAGCCAAGAGAATTGTGATGACAATTAAAGGACTATTAGCTAGTAAAGAGAAAAGCTGCCCAATCGTCACATAATTAACTTTTTCAACGGTTTGAGTGAGAAAGAGCATAACGAATCTCTCAATAATTTTTTTCAATATATCAAAAGAAGCACTGTTTGTTAAGGCTAAACACCACCCATAAAGACGAAACCCTTTCCATCTTTAAATATTTAAGCTAAAACAACACTAGAGTTTCAACTCAGTAATCCTTGTGTTAGGGTATTCACATAGGTATCAATATTAAGTAGCTAATCAAAAAGGAAATATAAATATGGATAAAATCATCTTTCTCCCCAATGAAGATAAACATGTTCAAGAAGATAATTTGGAAGCCATATTCCGCTTAATTACTCTTGTTTTAGCAGCCTATCCCGATACCAAAATCTATAAAACAATCGATGAAAAGCAAGAAAATAAAGAAGACATTACCAGCACTTTTAGTTATGAAAATCTCAGGGAAGATATAAATAAATTAGACTTCGATAAGCAATCAGTTGAATATTTAATGACGATGGACACGGGTAAAGAAAAAGAACTTCCTATATTAGAGGTTTATTTCATCGATAATGACGGCATTTCCATCAAATGGAATCATAAAAAGCTAACTTTCTTAAGTAAAAAATTCATTAAAAGTTTATTCAAGGAAAGAAAGCTTTTTAAAATTAATTTGCCTTCGTATTCAAAAATATAATAATTGCAGGAAACCCGTTAATTCTTTATATTTTCTAAGGATAAATATGACGATTAAAGAAAACATCCTTGACCTCATAGGCAATACCCCCTTAGTGAGACTTAAAAACCTCGAAAAGAAGTTTAATTTAGACGGGGCAATATACGCTAAATTGGAGAGGTGCAATCCCACCGGTTCCATTAAAGACCGAGCAGCGAAACAGATGCTTCTCGATGCCTTAAAAGAGGGCAAAATAACGAAAGATTCCATCATCGTTGAACCGACCTCCGGTAATACCGGTATTTCTTTAGCGGCTTTATGCGCGTATATGAAGCTGAAACTCATCATCTTTATGCCGGAAAATTGTTCCATTGAACGGATTAAAATGATGAGAGCCTTTAACGCGGAAGTTATCCTCACCCCGAAAGAAGACGGCATGAGCGGTTCCATCAAGGCCGCTATTGAGTTTAAAGAAACACATAAGAATGTCTTTATCCCCGACCAATTTAATAACGAAAGTAACGTCAAAGCCCACTATTTATCGACGGGTCCTGAAATCTATAAAGCCTTAAATGGTAAGCTCGATTATTTCGTCGCCGCCTTTGGAACTGGCGGTACCTTAACAGGGGTCAGTAAATATTTAAAAGAGCAGAATCCTGATATCAAAGCCATCGGTTTAGAACCCGCTTCTTCCCCTTTCTATACCGAACACAAGAAAGGGCTCCATAAAATCCAAGGTATCGGAGCGGGCTTCATCCCTTCTATCATGGATCCCTCTTTAATTGATGATGTTTTAACAGTCACTGATGAAGATGCTTATGAATACACTCGTCTTTTAGCGAAGGAAGAAGGCTTATTCTGCGGCATTACTTCTGGCTGCAATCTTTTTGGTGCAATTGAAGTGCTTAAAAAGCACCCTTTTAGTACCATAGTCACCGTCTTCCCGGATGACGGGGAACGTTATCTCTCGGTGGAGGGACTCTATGAATAAAACGGTCTTAAAGAAATTATTAAGCTCATACGAAAACGAACAAAATGAGATGAAAATCCGTTTTGATAAAGGGCTTTTTTATTCTTTTCTCGCTGACGCTAAAAAACTTTTAATTATCGATTTTTTAAGACCCACTTTTCAAGAGGAAGAAGTCGTCCATCTTTTAAGTAAAGTTGAAACAAAATTAACGGTCCTTTTAAAGGACAGCAATGTCGAAGATATCGAAATGAAAGTTAAGACTTTTATCTCGAAATTACCGGAAATTAGGGAACTGCTTTTAGGCTCCGCGAGAGCGATTTATCACGGGGACCCGGCCGCTAACAGCATCCAGGAAATCATCCTCTGCTATCCGGGGTTTTATGCGATATCGAATTTTAGAATAGCTCACGCTTTGTATGAACTCGATTTAAAGTTTTTAGCGAGGCTCGCGACTGAAGATGCTCATCGGTCGACAGGGATCGATATTAATCCGGGGGCGACCATCGGGAAAGACTTTTTTATCGATCACGGAACCGGGATTGTCATCGGGGAAACCACCATCATCGGTGACCGCGTGAAACTCTACCAAAGTGTCACGCTGGGCGCCCTGTCGCTTAAAAATAGCGACGCCCTCCGCGGGAAAAAGCGCCACCCAACCGTGGAAAATGACTGCACTATCTATTCTTCCGCTTCCATCTTAGGAGGCGAAACAGTGATTGGAGAAGGCTCCACTATCGGGTCTAATACTTTCATCACTAAATCGATTCCTAAAAGATCACTCGTCTATACTTCTTTTGATGAACTGGTGATCCTTCCGAAAGATAAACAGAAATAAAAGACCGGCCCTAGATGGCTTGTCATTTATTAAACAATACTTTTAAAACTTTCTTTATTAAAGCAAAGGCGTGTTATTAAAAAGTACCTCAAAAACTTTGAGGTACTAAGGTGCTAAATACCTTTGATTTGGTAATATCCTTCTTTTATATGGGTATGCTTAGCTACCCACTTCTTTATCCGAATCGGGATAAATAGTAAATAGATGCCTAAGGTGAGAGTGGTGAGTAAAAACCAGAGCGACCATCAAAACGATGACTCCTGGTCCTCCATCACCAAGACCAAGTAGTCTAGTTACGGGAAAATAGCGATATCTACTAAATAAACCGGAACTTGCTACCAATGGTTTCCGAGGTGTAAAGAGAAATAGGTTAGCGCAATTGAAGGTAGAAATTTATACTAAGGAAGCTCGGAGGCAAGCCAGATGACGTTTGGAGAGAAATTAAAAGTATTAAGAATTCATTATCCCAAGAACAATTAGCAGAGAAGCTTTCGATTTCAAGGCAAGCGGTCAGTAAATGGGAATAACAAATTAAAGAAACATATAAACATGGCTCTTAAAAAGAAAAACTGCCGGTAACAAGTACCAGCAGTTGTTATATCAGGCAAATTTAATCTTATTTTCTTTCTCCAAGTTCGTGATCGAGCTTCATTAAAGCCGCTAAATCCGTCCCATAGAAATCATATTGTTCAAGCAAAGTTCTCGCGGTTTCTTCTTCCTCGTATTGTTCATTGACGAACCAGCGGAGCATTTCTTGCGTCCGGTAGTCCTTTTCTTCAATCGCGAGGTCCATGAGTTTATAAATCATCGAAGTGACGACTTGTTCATGAGCGTATTGACTGGCTAAAGGGGTTCTTAAGTCCTTATATTCTTCTTTCGAAGCTTTGATGTCCATCAAGACGACCTTTTCGTCATTGCCATGAAGATAATCGATGAACTTTTCCGCGTGTTCCTCCTCTTCTTCCGCTTGTTTCTTAAACCAAGTTCCGAAGCCGGGGAAGCCTTTCTCGGTATAGTAGTTCGACATCGCAAGGTAAAGGTACGCGCTTTCGAGTTCTGCTTGAATTTGTTCGTTGATCAAATTGACCATGGGTTTAGTAAGTTTTGCCATAGG
>UQOB01000066.1 GCA_900542595.1 uncultured Mollicutes bacterium
TTTTATCTCTTGTGTCGAGCCAATATTTAATAGTAGATGGTATTAATCCATATTTTTTGGCAAGGGCTCTTCTTCCTCCTTTCCCTTCAAGATATTCATTAATCACTTTTGCTTTAAATTCATTAGTAAATCTCTTCGGCTTAGTCTTTTCCATAAATAAAAACCTCCTAAGTATATTTTAACTTAAGAGGTGTCTAATCTGATACTGGTGAACTAAATGGGGTTCAGTTCATTAATTGTATCAAAATGTTAGTTATAAGATGGCAGGGGCTGAAGGAATCGAACCCTCATCAAAGGTTTTGGAGACCTCTGTTCTACCACTGAACCAAGCCCCTAGCGGTTATCTATTATACCTTACTCTCCCCTTTAGACAAGAGGCGAATCCGTGCTTTTTTTCGTCGAAAGTAAATAAGGGAAGACCACGAGTGATAAAGAAGAAAGTAAAGAAATAAGGGCTAAATGAATCGCCCAAGCGTTATGGAGTCCGTCCCCCACATTTAAAAGAGCGTAGTCGATAACGTTACTTCCATAGTTAAAAAACATTAAGATGGTAGCACTCACACTATTAAAACCATCGATAGACGGAATAATTAAACCAATAAGAACGAGAAGAATAATAAAGGGAATATAAACGATTAACAGCGAGGAATATTCTTTAAGCGATAGCAGTTTATGATCGGTTAAATAACCTAAGTAATAGTGACGATAAAGATCCTTCTCCCCGGCTTTCTTTCTCTTAATTAAATGAATGAGACTTTGACTCATATTAAGCGATATATCGCCTCTTAAAGAATTCTTTAAACTCCATGGCGAAGTAAAGAGGACTAGACTAATAACGACAAACAAAATGTACACCGGAATATTGGTTACTTCTTTGACGATGAAGGGTGACCCGCTGACCAAGAAGAAGTATTGAGCAGTTTCCACTATTCCGAATTGGTTACGTGTTAAATAGGTATTTAAGAAATAAACCAAGAAATAGAGAACATAGAAAAGAAGGATGATGAAAGGGATACTACTTTTAAAGGTTTTCTTAATGTTAGAAAAACCGGAGAAAAGGAAGAAGAATAAACCGCAGGAACTTAAGAAAGAAATGAAGCTCAACAACAAAATAATGCCATCTCGATATGGCCCATTTACTAAGTCCTGCATTAAAAACCCTTGGTTAGGGGTAAAGCTCGTCCCCGAAATAAGACTGATTCCAATTGATAAGGAAGAATAGATGGACTGATTATTAGCTAAAAGTAAGAGGAGACTGATGAGGAAAAGGAAAGCTAAGAAGAGAAGATAATACCAAGCGGCTTTCCTCACTTTAAAGTAGACTTTCCCCGCCTCTTTTTCTAAGAAAAGCGAAGGATAAAAACGGGTGAAGAAAAAGTTCACAAAATAAAGGAGGGTAAACACCCGAATAACCAAACTTAACGCGGCATGCGAGAGAACTAATGGTTCCGATAATTCTCGGAAGGAGCTTGCCCCACTGCCTGTTAAGATGGAAGTCGCTTCCAAGAATAGTAACGAGAAGTTTTGAAAGTAAAAATCATTGGTTAAATGGAAGGTTAAAAGGTGAATAAAGAGAATCAAAAAGGTGATAAAAAATCCCATTATGTATTTAAATAAGGCATTTTTGCTATTGATATTGGGATTTTTCGGTTTTTTAAAGATGAATAAAAATAATAGTCCAATAAAGATGGAACTTAAGCACGGAAGTAAGACGGAAAGCAAGTTATTATTGCCATTAATGCCTAGTAAAAACGCTAAGCCGAGAAAGACTAAGTAATAACCAAAATAACGGTTAGTTGAGCCGATTCGTTTCATCTTTGCTTAAATACTTTTCTAAGAGGCTTGAATAGCTCACGTAGTTATAGTTATTGATCGATTGAAGAAGCCTTAAGGTAGTACCAGAAATATAAATAGCCAAGACTTTGCTCTTCTTAAAATAGGTTAAAAGATTGATGACGTTAATGGTTTTAATATCGTCCATTAAACTTACATAAACTTCTTCAATATTACTCACGTCTTGAAGGTAAGAAAACAAAGTAAAAAGGTTTCCGCTGGAAGCACTTAGATTGTTATCCAGGTAATACTTTTCTACTTCCTCACTAAAAACAAAAACATCGGGTTTTTCTTTTAAGAAATACGGGGCAAAGAGAACATTATCGGTGATTAAAAGTTTCATAAATTGCCCCCTAAGACATCATTGACGTTACTTATGACTTTCACCCCGGGTAAGGTATCAATTAAGGGACTCAATTCTTCATCATTTAAGATGGTGATGACGTTTTTAATCTTATAGAGCTTCACGCTGGCGAGGGTTAAGAAAATGTTTAGTTCATCGTCATTGGTGCTGATAAAAACCTTCGATGTACTCTTGATGCCGTTCTCTTCTAAGAAGCTTAAATCTTTTAAATTACCTTCGATTTTAATGCCGTTAAAGTTCGTTAAAGTGACCGGTTTATCAGTCAAGTAAAAGACGAGGTTTTCAGTCTCAAGATGTTTAAAGACTTTCTCGCTATCTTTGGTGTTTCCAATCACTAAAACTTTGTTCTTTAAGGGCATACTAATCCTTGATCAATTCCGGCAAAGGTTTTCCGTCTGTTTTGATTATATCAAAGACCTCTACCTCAGGGTACTTAGAGGAAATTTCTTGGTATTTAGCTTTCATCTCTTTTTTGTTGATGCCTTTTTTACCTTCGTTGACGTATTTAGTTAAGAGCCAAGAAATGAATTGTTTTGTTCCTTCCGCCATATAGTAATGCTCTTTCCGGCCCATAAAGTAATCGAGCGCGACCTTCGGGGTAAAGTTCTTTCCGTTATAGACTTTTGAAGCTGCGAGGACATCGCAGACATATTCCACCGCATAGACGTAAGGCATTTGTTTAGCGAGGATTCTTCCTCTTAAGAAATCGGTCCAATATTCCCAGTGATGTTTATTTCTTTTGGTGTGATGCTGACAGATAAGAGAGAAATAATCGTTATGAAGCCGTTCATTAAAGACCGGGCTATAAGTCCCCGCGTAGTATTTAGCGGACAAATGAAACTCGGTCCAGCCATATTTGGTTAGATCGTGCCTTAAGCAATGCCAAAAGATACCAAAAGTCATCCCATTTCTGATGACTTGGTGACGATGTTTAGTGATGGTGACAAAATGTTTAAAAGGGTGACAGCTCATTTCAGAATCCTTTCTAAAACACTTCCGATATCTTCATAGAAACAATAATCGAAGGCTTGGTCATATGGGGTCTTTTCAAGATTAATTAAGATCTTGGTTTTCGCATTACTGTATTGAAGGTAGTACGCGGCAGGGTAAACGTTGAGAGAAGTTCCTCCGACGATTAAGAGGTCACTGAACTTTAATGCCATAATTGCGTTCTCCACTACCCGTTCTTCTAAGGGTTGCCCGTAGAGGACAACATCGGGACGGATGATACCACCGCAGGAACAATGAGGGACGCCGTGCTTATCAAGGTCTTTTCCAGTGTAGAACTTATTGCAGTTCATACAGTAAAAATGATCAGCATTACCGTGGAGTTCTAAGACCCCTTTACTTCCAGCTTTTTGATGTAATCCATCCACGTTCTGCGTAATTATTAAGAAATTGGGATGAGTTTTTCCATATTCGCTAAGCGCGAGATGAGCGGCGTTCGATTTAGCGTTCGGGTAATAGAAATGCTTCCAATAAAAGTCATAAAAAATATCGGGATGGGCTAAAAAGTAGTCGATCGAAAGCATCGTCTCATACGGAACCCCGTATTCGCTTTTAAGTTGATATAGACCCTTAGGACTCCGGAAGTCCGGAATCCCACTTTTGGTGCTGACCCCGGCCCCGCCAAAAAAGACAGGACGAGAGGCTTCTTGAATGATCTTTTTTAACTCTTCTAATTGGCCCATAGCCATATTATAGGAGGGTTTTACTTTTCTTTTCAGTGTTTCTTTTTGAAAGTCACCAGGTGCTTTTCTTTAGTGCTTAAAGTAACTTTGATTTCGAGAGTGTCGCTATCGGGAGCAGGCCCTTCAAACGGCAGCGGGAACTTACTTAAATCCCGAGGAATCCGGTTAAAGGGATAGTTTACTCCATCGATATAAACCTCTTTTACTTTGTCATGAAGATCATGAATCTTTAAGAGGTATGTCCGTTCGTCTTTTCTAAAGTTGACCGGCTTAACCCGGACGGGAGCTTCTCCGATTTCTTTTTCAATTAACTCTTCTCTCTTCGATAAGGGTCTATCTTCATTGATATTGATGGGTGTCCCATTATCGATGACTTCAATCGTTAACTGATAATCTTCTTCATTCTCTTTTAAGGTATAGAGAGTTTTAACGACGTCCCCTTTCTTATAATTCGTGGAGACTTGGTCATCTTCATAGAGGGTGAAGCTTGTTTCTCCTCGTCCGAAGAAGATATTTAACGAAAGTTCGTTCCACTCGGCTTCGTCTTCCACTTTTAAAACGTTCTTTTGAAGAGGTAAGACGGCAGGAAGCTTGATGTAAAGGGGCATTGATTCTTTTAAGAAAGTCGCCGTGAAATTCACTGGGCCTTGATAGTGTTCCCCATGGAAAAGGTTAAGGTACTCTCCTTCTGGGAGGACGACTTCTCTTTCATTATTATCATCATAGGGGGTG
>UQOB01000067.1 GCA_900542595.1 uncultured Mollicutes bacterium
CGATTGATAAGAAGATGTAACTCCCATCATTTAAGTGATATTTAGTTTTTAACTCTTTCACGACTTTCGGGTCATTGTTCTGTGGTCTAAAAATATCAAAATCGATGCCGGTAGGAATGACCGATAGATAAGCATCCACTCCGATTGAACGCATGTAGTCTTTAATTTTTTCGCTGGGGGTAATAAATTCATCGACTTTCCGACTTTTGTTTCTAACGTAAAATCTCACTACCCCTTTCGCTGCGCGGTCAAGGTGCCCCTTGGTGACGTAATAGGTGTAATCTTCAATCATCGTGTGGAAGGTATAAACGCAGGGCAACTGAAGTCGATTGACGGTTAAGAAACCGAATTGCCCGACCCCGAAATCGGTTTGAATATGCGCGACATCGGGTTTAAATTCGGTGATGATTTTTAAGGCGCCGTGGTGAACAATGCCCGCCATCCGGTAATCGTAGAGCCACTTTAACTTAACCCCCTTAACTCGAACGATATCCCCGTCTTGGGCGAGCTCTTGGTTATAGGGATTAGTGGTTACCACTAAAACTTCATCTCCGTGGGCTTTTAGCGTCCGGTAAAGGTTCCTCGTTGAGGTAGCGACCCCGTTGACTTCCGGGGGATATGTATCAGAAAAAATGACGACCCGCATAATTATTCTTTCTTAGGAGTTTTGCTCGCTTTCGGGGCTTTCGTAGCCTTTTTAGCCGGTTTCTTTTTCGGCAAGGGTTTCCCGTAGATATCGTCCCCGGTTTCTTGCCCTTCATCGAGGTACTTTAAACGTTTCTCAATCTCTTTCCTCGATAGCTGTTTAGTCTCATATATCGTATCGATTGTTTTCTTTCGTTCATTGAAGGTTTCGAGCTGTAAATCGACGAAAGTCTGCCTATTAGCGTAGTGATAAGCTTCTTTTGGCCGTGAACGATAGAAAGCCGAAATCATGCCGCCGACAATGAGGACAAAGTGGAAGGTGCTGACCCGCCAAATAAGTTGGGAAGTGTTCATATTGACTTGCTGAGAACGGATCTCTACACCATTCAACATGGTCGGTTTAAATTGGTCCATGAACATCGCATTATAAATTAATTCACTGATCCCCGCTTGCCCAGGAATCGGGAAGAGACCAGCTACCATTTGGTGGAAGCTACTTCTAAAACAGAAATGGAAAACATCGATGAAATTAAAGACGTAATTTTCTCCATACGCATCTAAGGCTAAACCCGAGAAATAAGGGATGGAGAACCGAATAAAAATCATCAAGAACATCAAAACAACGATGAGAATCGTGACTGGAATATTGGACTGTAAACGTTTGAGTTCGATCTTAAAGTTTTCGACTTGGACCCGTAAATTCTCCCGAGTTTTGTCAGGATTTTTCAATATATGGATTCTCCCTAAAAAGCTTATCGCATGGTTTAAAATCAAGTTATGGAACCGGTGACTATAACTCATGAAGAGTAAAAGAAGAATCAAGCTGACGTTAAGGGCAAAACCGAGAGCGATTAAAACCCCTAGGACCCCGTTACCGCTCCAACCGCCGATATTTAAACCCGGAATCGCTTGGAGTTCCCAAATCGTTCCCCATTCGACACCTATCGACACCGCTCCAAAAAGAATCAAAGTGGCTTGGTAAAGGATAAACCACATGACCATGATGGAAGCGCCATTACTGACTTCAATCCCTTGACTTTTAAGAGTGAACACCTGCATGACTTGTCCACCGGTATTAGCGGGGCTGACGTTGTTATAAAACGCGCCGATAGCGCTCGTACATACCCCTTGGTAATAGTGATATCTCCTAGTGTAAAGTCTCGCGAAAACATAGATGATGAGCCCATCAATCAGGTACGTGATGATAACTAAACTTAGAACTAAGACTAAGTACCAGGGATTGCAGCCCCTTATCGCGTTCCAAATTTGATTCGCCCCTTCGACGATGTTCCAATTCCCAGCCGAAAGAAGAGTGTATATCAAACTTCCAACCGTCAAAATTAAAACTAAAGAAACGGAAATGATATAATTTCGGCGGTTCTTCCTTTTCTTCTTTTCTTCCGAAGTTAAAGCGATATCGTTGTTGTTCATCGCTCTTTATTCTACCAAAAGAGGTGAGAAAATAAAGAAAGCACTTTCCTTCTCCCATAAGGGAGAGGAAAATCGCTATAATACTAAGGCTCTTCAGGAGTTAACTATGAATAAAAAATCCTTCCAAAATCAAATCGTCTATCAAATCTATCCTAAAAGCTTCCTCGATACCGATGGAAACGGTGTCGGTGACTTAAAAGGTATCATCAAAAAACTCCCATACCTCAAGAAATTAGGGGTCACCACTCTTTGGCTTTCCCCGATTTTCAAAAGTCCAATGGAAGATAATGGCTACGATGTCAGCGATTACTACCACGTCGATTCCACTTTTGGCACCGATGAAGATTTATTCACTTTAATCGAAAAAGCTAAGGAAATGGGCATCCATATCGTCCTTGATTTAGTCGTTAACCACACTTCTAAAGAACATGCTTGGTTTAAGGAAGCCATTAAGGGCAAAGATAACCCCTATCACGATTATTATGTTTTCCGTGACCATCCGAATGGCTTAATGAGCACTTTCGGGGGTACGGCCTGGGAATATAACGAACCGACCAACGAATATTACCTCCACCTCTTCGCGGTCGGGCAACCGGATTTAAACTGGCAAAACCCGAAGGTCCATAAAGAAATCTACAAGATGATGAACTATTGGCTCGAACACGGGGTTTACGGCTTTAGAATGGACGTCATCGAAAACCTCGGGAAAGAACCCGATAAAGAAATTGTCGTCAATGGCCCCACTCTTCACCCGATTCTTCAAGAAATGGCGAGAGAAACCTTCGGCCGTTTTGATTCAATCACCATCGGGGAAACCTGGTCCAGTAATGAAGTAACGAGACTCCTCTACACTGATCCCAAACGGAAAGAACTTAACATGGTCTTCCTCTTCAATGACTTCATGCAGTTCTGCACCGAAAAGTATGGGAAATGGGTGAGAAAACCATTTTCGGCGAAACTATTAAGAGAAGCTCTCTTTAAACGGCAATTAACGAATCCTAAAAAGACATGGGATGCGATATTCTGGAATAACCATGACCTCCCTAGAGCTCTCAACCGGTACACTGATTTAGCTTACCGGAAAGAAGCGGCTAAATTTTTATTCACTATCACCCTCTTCTTTAGAGGCACTCCCTTCATCTATCAAGGCGATGAACTCGGAATGAAGAACCCGATTTTCAAAGATGAAAATGATTACCGGGATATCGAAGAAATTAACGCCTTAAGAGACTTACAAGATAAGGGCTTGACAAAAGAAGAAGCCTTACAAGCAATTCAAAACACCGGACGGGATAACGCAAGAATTCCCTTCCAATGGAATAACAAAAAGAACCATGGGTTCTCGAAAGTCACCCCTTGGCTCGATGTCGATACGGAAAACGACCAATTCACCGTCAAAAACGAGATGAAGGATCCCACCTCCGTCCTTCGTTATTACCAAAAAGCTATCCGGCTCTGGAAGAGCAAAAAATACCGGGCTCTTCTTAAGAATGGGAGCTTCACCCCCTTAGATGAAGATTCCGAATATCTCTTCCATTACTTAAGACAATATCGGGGACGGACCATCGAAGTTATCGGGAACTTCAGTAACCAAGAACAATGGTCACCGAAAGTTGATGGGGAAATCCTCCTCCATAACTATGAAGACCAAAAAGAAAACGCTCTTAGACCCTATGAAGTCTATGTGGTCTTACATAAAGAAAATCCCGAAACCAAATAAAATATTGGCTTTCTGCAATAATTAATCGATTTTTAAAAAGAAAACACCTCAGAAATGAACTAAATTGGGTTCAGTTCAAAAATTGAGGTGTTTTTTATTAATTTAATGACGCTTATTTCAGTTCAATAAGTTCGTATTCCCGGGTGCCAATACCAAGGTCTGCGGCAGCTTCAATCGTGTGGATGCCGTTCCGGCTATTAACCCGTTCCATAAAGTGTTCTTTACCGGGGTCATTGCTTTTAAGGACTAAATCGATGCAAGCTTGATCGATCGCGACCGGATCAAGCGAAGCTAAGATACCGATATCTTTCATACACGGGTCTTCCGCTACCGCGCAGCAATCGCAGTCGACCGATAAGTTCTTCATGACATTGATATAAGCCATATTGCCCTTAAAGAAGTTGACGATACTTTCCGCCGCATCCGCCATCGCTTCTAAGAAAACATTTTGGTCAGCATGTTCTTTCCACGTTAAATAACGGTCATCGGTTCTTCCACCACTGTGGATGAGGGCCTTTCCAGCTCTTGATGCGCAGCCGATGGCTAATTGTTTTAATGCTCCCCCGTAACCGCCCATCGGATGGCCTTTAAAGTGAGCTAGAACGACCATGGAATCATAATTCTTCATGTTCTTACCAACCAAGTTGGTTTTAAGAATCTTGCCATTAGGAATCGGAAGCACCATATCCGGTCCTTCCGCGTCCATCAAGTCAACCTTAAAGTATTTATTCCAATCATGTTCTTCTAAAAGTTTTAAGTGGCTATCAGTGTTATCTCTTATT
>UQOB01000068.1 GCA_900542595.1 uncultured Mollicutes bacterium
CTGTTTTTGTCATACAAATCAATTTTTACTTGATTTATTAATAGTTAAATCCTCCTATCCTTGGAATGTTTAGCTTTTCGAGATATTTCCTCGCTTTTTTCTCACGTTTCCGGTTGAAGTAGGTGAAGATTTGATCTTTCTCCACTAACGGGTGAAAGAGTAAAACCCTAATCCCACTCTTTTTCCCGGTCGGGACATCGGTATACACCTGATCCCCTAGTAAAAGCGTTTCATCTCTCTTTAGATTATACCTTATTAAGAGTTTTTTTAACTTAAATGCGAAAGGTTTTCTTAATGATGAGGCACAGGGTACTTGTAAAGAACGGGAAAACCGCTTCACTCTTTTACCGGTATTGTTACTCGCGATAAAGACTTTAAAGCCTTCATTCTTAAGCTTATCAATAAAGGCTTTTGTCGATGCTGACGGGTCTTTTTCGTAATATGGAGCTAAGGTATTATCAAGATCAATCAAGAGATTTTTAATCCCCTGCTCTTTGTAAAATGAGGTCGGAACCGAATAAATATCTTTCGCGAGATAATCCGGAAGGTATTTAAGTTTCATCACTTTTCCTCAAAGTCAAAGAGACTGATTTGGCTAAAAGCGTCCCCATCTTCGG
This sequence comes from uncultured Mollicutes bacterium, assembly GCA_900542595.1. Classification (GTDB taxonomy): domain Bacteria; phylum Bacillota_I; class Bacilli_A; order RFN20; family CAG-826; genus UBA4951. The sequence continues at coordinate 618 of UQOB01000068.1, forward strand.
TGTTTTCGTTACTACTTTCTTCCATCACCGGCGGTTGGTAACTTCTCGTTAAGGAGTTGATTAAAAGATGATATTCCGGAGAAATCGCTTTGATTCGCATGGAGGCTTTTGGAAGAACTTCCACCATCCGTTTGACGCATTTATCTTGGGGGGTGAGGTGAAAATCGGGGAAGGTAATATCGAGCCGTTCATCGTCATTTAAAAGCCCTTCAAAGGTATAAGGTTCTTCTTTATCCCCCACTTTATCGACGAAGATTAAGCGATGCGGTTCTTGTTTAAACATCTTGTATAAGGGAGTCACTTTGTTTAAGCGGTGAGTGACCGTTAAGCGGTCGATATCGTCCACTCTTAAAGCTCCTCGGTCAGTGATAAGGAGGAACTTCGTCTTCTCGCCGGGCGCGAAATTCAAGACTCCGACTAAAGGTTTGCCTTTAAAGGGGCCCGCTTTCATGCCGCCACTCTTGGTGCTGGTGACGGTGATTTCGTTTTCGTTATAGAGGGCGATATCGCCTTGGTCACTAAAGATAGCGAGAACGCTATTACCGGTGGTGACAGTTACCCCGACTAAGCGGTCATCTTGGTTCAGTTTCATCGCCGTTAAAGCTTTGCTCCGCCTTTGGATTTCATACGACTTCACCATCACCCGTTTCACGAAACCTTTTTCGCTTAAAAGGACGGTGTATAAGTCGTCACGGAAGGCATTGCACCCGAAAGCGTACACAATCTTCTCTTCATTAGCTAAAGTCACTAAAGAATTGATGTGTACCCCTTCATCGTTCCACTTCGTTTCCCTGATTTCATTGACCGGGATAAAGACGTAGTTCCCATTACTGGTGAAGACGATTAAATAATCGGTGGTTGAAAGTTTCCCAAGATAGATGAAAACATCGCCATTTTTAATGCCGGGTTTACTTCCGGTGTGGCCGCCACTTCCTTTAAAGGATTTGAGGCTGCTCCGTTTGATGTAACCGTCCTTCGTTAAAGCGACATAGACATCTTCCTTTTGGATGAAGTCCCGTTTATTGAGGTTAACGGTCGCTTCCTCTTCTTGAACATCCGTTCTTCGATCATCCCCGTAGGTTTTACTGATTCGTTCTAACTGTTTAATGATTTCTTGTTCTCTAGCATCTTGGCTCTTTAACAAGTGATTGAGGCGGTTGATGGTCTTTTCTAAGCTTTCTTTTTCATTTTCTAAGGTTAAAACATCGGTGTGACTCAGCTTATAAAGCGGCATCATGACAATCGCTTCCGCTTGCGGCTCATTGAAGCCGTATTTGGTCATGATTTGGTCTTTACAGTCTTTTTTGTTTTCACTCGCTCTAATCGTTTTAATTAAGTCATCGAGGATGGAAACCGCTTTTAAAAGACCGACGACGATATTGAGCCGTTCTTCGTTTTTGGTGAGTAAGAACCGAGTCTTTCTCGTCATTACTTCCAATTGATGATTGATGTAACTATCAAGATAAGTTAAGAGGTCCATCTCTTTCGGTCTATCATCGATAATGGCGACCATTTGAGCGCTATAACTGACTTTGAGAGCGGTCTTATTGAGTAAATAATTTAAGATGGCTTCCGGCTTACTATCGTTTTTCAGTTCGATCGCGATTCTTAAACCCGATTTATCGCTTTCATCGCGGACTTCTTCGATGCCTGGAATGGTTTTATCGTGGCGGATTTTGTCGATTGATTTTACGAGGGCGCTCTTATTGACTTGGTAAGGAATCTCGGTGACGATAATAGCTTTTTCTTTTTCCGTATCGATCACCTGGTATTTACTGCTGATGGTTACTTTTCCTCTACCTGTTAGGTAAATATCTCTAAGAGAGTCACTCTTAAAGATAGTGCCCCCGGTTGGGAAATCGGGCCCCGGCATGATGTTTAACAGGTCATCAATCGAGCAGTTCGGGTTTTTAATCCGATAGATTGTCGCTTCGCAGACTTCTCTTAAGTTGTGCGGCGGAATATTGGTGCTGATCCCGACCGCAATGCCTTGGCTCCCGTTACATAAAAGAGCCGGGAAATGAGCGGGAAGGACGCTGGATTCCAGTAAAGTGTCGTCGAAGGTGAGTTCCATATCGACAGTATCGTATTCGAGGTCATCGAGGAGTTCGTTACTGATGGCACTTAACCTCGCTTCCGTATACCGATAGGCGGCTGGCCCATCTCCATCGATTGACCCGTTATTTCCTTGAAAATCGATCAAAGGATAACGGAAGGCCCAGGTTTGGGACATATGGACAAGCGCTTCATAGATCGAACTATCCCCGTGCGGGTGGTATTTCCCCATGACGTCCCCGACGATGTGAGCGCACTTTTTGGTCGGTTTATCGATGGTATTTCCGGTATTCCACATCCCAAAAAGGATTCTTCTTTGAACGGGTTTTAAGCCGTCACGGGCATCGGGAATGGCCCGGTCTTGAATAACGTCTTTGGCGTAGATGGCAAACTTTTCCCCCATCAGTTCATCCAAGGGGCGGTTAAGAATATTTTCGGAGATGACTTCAATTTCTTTTTTCTTTCTCATTTGGTCTCTCCTTTCACTTCTTCTAAGAATTTATCTTCTTCATTAAAGACGACGTTTTCTTGAATCCAACTCCACCGGGGAGCGCTGTCTTTCCCCATCAAAGTGGAAATCTTCTTTTCGACAATCAAAGGATCTTCAATCTTCACTTGAAGGAGTTGTCGACTTCGTTTATTCATCGTCGTTTCTTCCAGTTGACTCGCGTTCATTTCGCCTAAGCCTTTATAACGGTTAATGCCGTAACCGGCGCCAATCTTTTCTTTCGCTTTCTGTAAATCTTCTTCCGACCAACAATAGATGTGTTTCTTGGGGTCGCTCTTCTTATAGACCCGGTAAAGCGGGGGTTGAGCGATATAGACCATCCCTTGGTCAATCAAGGGTTTCATGTAGTTATAGAAGAAAGTTAAAAGGAGGGTTTGAATGTGAGCCCCGTCGGTATCGGCATCGGTCATGATGATGATTTTCCCGTAGTGGCTATCCCGGTAATCGAAATCGTTACCGACTCCCGCTCCAATCGTTTGGATGAGGGTGCTAAATTCGACGTTTTCCCTAATCTTTTCAATTCCCACTCCATCGGTATTTAAAGGTTTCCCTCTTAAAGGAAGAATCGCTTGGTGAAGACGGTCACGGCCGCTTTTGGCGCTGCCACCGGCGCTATCACCTTCGACGATGAAGAGTTCGTTTTCTTTGTAGTCTTTGCTTTGCGCGGGTGCTAATTTATCGCTAATTAAGTAGTTATCGTTATTTTTCTTTTTGTTACCCCGGGCAGCTTCTTTGGCTTTTCTAGCCGCTTCTCTGGCTTGTTTACTGGCTTCACACTTTTTAATTAAGTCGACTGCAAAAGCTTTATGTTCATTTAAGTAATAGAAAAACTGGGTGGAAACAATGTTATTGACGACCGGTAAAGCTTCCGGACTCCCAAGTTTTCCTTTCGTTTGCCCTTCAAATTCCAAAGCGTGTTCTGGGATTTTAACGCTGATGATAGCGGTTAAGCCTTCCCGGATATCACTTCCTTCAATCGAAGAATTGGGTTTGATGAGGTTATTATCGATCGCCCAATCGTTGATGGTTTTAGTTAAACCAGTTTTAAAACCTTGTTCATGGGTACCGCCATCGCTGGTTCTGACATCGTTAGCGTAGCTATAGATGTTTTCCCGGTAATCG
>UQOB01000069.1 GCA_900542595.1 uncultured Mollicutes bacterium
CAAGAGTTCGGGGGCAGCGAAACCGTCGATATCGCGGTGATGAATGAATTGGTTAATTTTTATGATGTTACGTTAGTAGTAACCGATAAAGAACGTGACCATATCGCGTACGATATTTCCCCAAAAATTAAAATCATTTATCTCGATAACGAAGACGATGTGAGAATCGATGAACGGATCGTTAAAGCTTTTAAGGGGAAACACTATTTAACCGCTTTAAGAATCATCTTTAAGACCGCCTTTTTTAGTTTCTTTGGCAAGTATAAATACCGGAAGAAAGTTGAGTCTTTAACGAATAAAAATGATATCTTAATCGCCTGCATGCCTTCGACCTTTAAAATCATGCCGAAAGACCGAACTTTAATCTATCATTACCACTTTAATAGTCGGTATTTCTTTTCTTTTGGCGAACGATTTAATTCTCTCTTTTACCATAAGCCCGATAAGATGATTTTCCTCTCCAAAGGCATCTATAAAGAAGTCACATCTAAACGGCCAAAACTGAAAGTTAAAGGAGTTTATATCGAAAACCCGATTAAACTGAAAGAACATGAAAACATCCATTATTACAACAATAACCTCGTCTATATCGGCCGTTTTGCTGATCAAAAGAACCCATTACTACTGATTAAAGTCTGTAAGGTACTGAAAGACAAAGGTTTCCCATTTAAGCTTGAAATGTACGGGGGAGGAAAGCTTTTTGAAGCCGCTCAAAAAGAGATTAAAAAATACAATTTAGAGAATGAAATAAGTTTAAAAGGGGAGAATAGGGACGTCGAAAAGATTTTAAGTGAGAAAGACTTATTAATCTTAACTTCCGTCTATGAAGGGATGCCCTTAGTCATCAATGAAGCCAATAGCCAAAGTGTCCCCGTTTTAACTACGAACTTTGGGAATTCCGTCTATGATGCGGTCCCTATCGATAGTGGGGTCATCGTCGAAAGCTTTGATCCGGAAGTTATCGCGGACGCGGTAATCAAGATGCTGAGCAATAAAGAAAAATTGATGGATTACCGAAAGAACGCTTTAAAGAGTAGCCGCCGGTTCAGTAAAGACATCATCATCGAAAAGTGGCGAATTCTACTTAAGAATTTTGAATAATTACGCGTTTTTATTAGATAATCCGGTTCCAATAAAGGGAACTTGTTTAAAGTCTTCCGGGTATTTTCTAATTAGGTAATCGATGTAGTTCCCAATTAAGAGCGCTTCAACGTAATAGCCAGTGGCGGTCGGGTGGAAGCCCATCGCGAAGCTCTTCCTCGTTTCTTCATCGTACGCGGGAGCGTACTTGGTCATATCTAAAAGATAACAATAAGAATAGAGCTCACAGACCTTTTCCATCTCTTTTTCGACGTAATAGGCCATCTCATCCCGTTCTTTGGTTAGATGATCAATCTGTAAGGACACTAAGAAAATCCTCGCATCTTTTTGGAGGCTTTTGAGCTTAGTTAAAACCTTCCCCATATAGCCGAAATAGGTGTCAGGGTTGTTCTCCGGATGCAGGAGGTCGATATCTTTAGCGCTTCCGACCTTTTGGTTATAGACGAAGAGGTCATTATTCCCTAACGAGACGATATAGGCTTGTTTTGCTTGCCAGAAGTTATTTTTGTCCGCCCAAGATTCATAGAACTCTTTAAAGGACATCCCTCCCCGGGAGAAATTCGTGTATTCCGTTCCGGTGAGTCTCTGAAGGATAGCGGGCCAGGAGTATTCATACATATCGTGGTAACCGACTTCTCCGTTTTCGTTTGTCGATTCAAATTCCCCGGAGGAAAGAGAATCTCCAACCACCCCGATATTCTTAAATATCCCTGCAAAACCGCAGTTTTCTTTTAGATTATCGAGGGGTTGCTCGTTTTCTTGTATTTCAAAAATCTTCTTATTAATCATTTGGTTTTACTCACCGTCACTGTCACTTGGTCTTGGCTCATTTTATCGAAATGGATGGTGTAAGGGAAAGTTTCACCGTTATCCATGGTTGTTTTCTTAACGCCCGTCTTGCTTAAGAAATGGGAGTATTCACTAAAGGTGAAGGTGTCACCTTCCTTAAAGAGATCCGCATCCGATAACCATCGCCGGCTGGGGTCATCCGTTAAAGCGCCAAAGGTATCAACTTTCCCTTTTTGAATGAGGGTTAAAAGTTTTTCATCTTGGTGCTTTTCGCTGGCAAACCCGAGGTAGTCAGCGGTATCGACAGAATTCGAGGTTAAAAGGGTTGGGTAGTTATATTGCCTAAGTTCTTCTTTGGAATTGAGTGTTTTGTCTTCATTGATTTCGATGTAATTACCATTAAGGTTAGCTCCGTAAATTTGAGCGTTAACGTGATAAAGTCTGACCCCATAACTATTGAGCCCGAGGAAACCCGGGTCACTATATTCAGCAGCGTAGTTATAGTAGTCCCATTGGATAGCATTATTGCCGTAGGGGCTAAAGAGTTCTAAGAGGAAGTATTCATCGTAACCGGAACCATTCCAGGTTGAATAGTCCGCCGGTATGAGTAAACAGTCGCCATTTTTGGCCGCGGCTTGTAGGGTAATGGTCGTGGTGTCTTTAGTGCCATCGATGACATAAGGATCAACCCAGTCAACCAAGAGTTTACTGAAGGAGTTCCAGTCCATGATGTTCATCGATTGCATATCAGCGCAACCGACGTAGCTGGCGGGAGTGCCGCTGTAATCGTAATAATCATCTAAGCCAAAGATGTGACCTTGTTCATGGATGGTGACCGTTGAATAAGGGTAATACCCCGCTTCAATCGTGCAGTAAGTATTGACACCGAGCCGGTCATCAGTGGGAGCTAAGTATGCATTAGATTTATGCGGCCATAAAGGATCACTCCAGTCGACCCCTTCGTACGCGTTGGTGAAGAAGATGATGTTATCGAAATAACCATCTTTATTTCCGTCATATTCATCCCAATTGACTTCCGGGTGTTGTTTAACAGCCCACGTTGCTGCCCGGTCAAACACTTCTATCAACTTACCAATCGTTGTATCACTATTGATTTCATCAGCGGTATAAGTGGTTTCATGGTAAACATCCGCGATCACCCCGTCGACATTAAGTTGCCCGAAAGAAGCCGTTTTGTAGTAGCCCTTTAAGGTATAATCTGTGGTTTGTTCATCGGTGAAGTATTGTTGATGGATGGTAGCTAACAAATCATCATTGAACGGGGTGGTGGTGACTTTTCCGTTTGGCGTTTCGTCAAGTTGAATCGGAACCACTAAGAATTTCACGTCTCCTTTCGAAGGCGAGAAAGAAGGATTGACATCAGTGGATTTAAAACTCATCTCATCGACTTTGACGTAACCGGTATTTTCTTGAATTTGGAAAGTGACCGGAGAAGAGGTAATTTTCGTTTTCGTGTCTTTAACCGTTAAGCTATAAAGCTCACTGGAGGCATAAAGATTACTATTGATAAGGTTTTCTTTGCTATCCCCTAAATTTAAAGCTAGTTCTAAACGATTTTTCAATTCATCGGAATAGTTGATGATTTCATATCTTTCTTCATCGTTGTTATAGACGGCTTTAACGTTGATGGAGGTCTTATCGAACTTTTCGCCCGGTGCATATCGATCTTTAAAATCAGTGATTTCAAGGCTAGTAATTTCTTTCGTGACATCATGTAAGGAACTATGCACTTCTAAACTGAAGGATACTCCATACTTTTGTCCCCACAACATATAGCTCAATTCCCCTTCATACTTCCCCGCTCGGTGGAGGATGGAGAGGTTAGTCAAAGGTTCACCCGCTCCCTCGTAAGAAAGGGAGGCCCGGTAATCGGTAATTTGGTCGGTTACATCTTCTCGGCTCCCGTCAGTGTAGACCGCGATGACTTTAAGTTGGAGCATTTCGTCTATCGTCTGCCCCGCGTAAGGGGTGGTGTGGCTCGTTTCATAAGTGATGGTTTTAAGAACTTTTTCCGGAGTGCTTGTCGTGGAAGAAGGTTCGGTAGTGCTGGAACTCGTGGTACTGCTGGTCGTGAAGGAAGTATCGCTAGAAGAAGAACTAGTAGTGCTACTAGAAGAGACACTAGAAGTATCGCTTTCATCACCAAAACTGACGCGGCAAGAGCTCATGACAAGGGTAAGGAGCAATAAGCTCGATAGGGTTAGGGCTTTTTTCATTATAAGTACCTCAGTTGATACAAATTATTATATAACTTTGCCGTTATATCAAATTTACAAATTCTCATAGATAATTACAAAAATTATATTGATTTCTTGTTTCAACCTTACTGGTTGGTAAATGATTTATGCGAAA
>UQOB01000070.1 GCA_900542595.1 uncultured Mollicutes bacterium
AAAAAAAGATAAAAAAAAAATATAGGAGACAAGATATGGAGAAAAAAGTAGTGGGAGACTTGAGCGAAGAACTCTTATCTTCCTTCCAAAGACAATACGAAAATGATGAAAAGAATACCTTAATTAGGCACGCTTTAGCCAGGCATTCCTTAAGTAACGTTATCTATGAACCCAGCAGTGTGACCGAAGCTCCTTTCACCTTCAGCTTAGAAGTTAAAACTCTTCCGGTCTGTAACCAAAAAGTCAGCGGTCGGTGCTGGATTTTCGCGGGTCTAAATTTCTTGAGAGAAAGAGTCGCAAAAAAGTTAGGTTTAAAGAACTTCGAACTCAGCCAAAACTATATTTCTTTGTTCGATAAGATTGAAAAAGCCAACTTCGCCTTAGAAAGCTTAATCGCCTTAGGGCAAGAAGAAGCCGATAGTCGGCTCCTTCACCATATCTTAAGTAGCCCCGTCAATGATGGGGGCCAATGGGATATGTTTGTGTCGCTCGTCAATAAATACGGCGTCGTCCCTCAAAGCGCTTTCCCGGAAACGTATCAAAGCAATAATACCCGGGAAACTGATCAAGTCGTCAATGCCGCTATTCGGGGCTTTATGGCAGACAATCATCCTCTTTTAAAAGAAGGAAAGATTGAAGAAGTGAGAAAGAACAAAGAAGAGTTGATGGAAAAAATCTACGCGATGTTCATGAACGCCTTTGGTGTTCCACCGACCACCTTCGATTTCACCTATGAAAATGACCGTGGTTACCACATCGACCCCGCTTTAACCCCCTTAGACTTCTTTGCGAAATATGTCGGGGACGATTTAAATGATTACCAATCGATTATCAATAGTCCGACTAAAGATAAACCTTACATTAAAAACTATACCGTCGATTATTTAGGCGGTGTCGTCGGTGGTCGCCCGATTAATCACCTTAACCTCCCGATGGAAAGAATGATTGAACTCATCATTAAACAGTTGAGGGACGGTGAACCGGTGTGGTTTGGAAGCGATGTCGGGTTCTATCGTGATCGAAATAGCTACGTCTGGTCGACAACTTCTCTCGACTATACTTCCACCTTCGGCTTCCCGCTCCATTTCAGTAAAGAAAAGATGCTCGATTATTGGCACTCCGCGATGAGCCACGCCATGCTCATCACTGGGGTTGATTTACAAAACGGAAAACCCACGAGATGGAAGATTGAAAACTCCTGGGGCAGCGATAACGGCTTAAATGGCTATTACGTCATGACCCCCGATTGGTTTGAAACCTTCGTCTATCAAGCGGTGGTCAATAAGAAATACTTATTAAAAGTTGAAAAAGACGCTTGTAAACAAGAACCCACCCACCTCAATCCTTGGGACCCGATGGGCACCCTCGCCGATTGAGCATTCAGAGAGCAATTTCATTAAGAAATATTTATACTAAAGAAAGGAGGAATAACGAACATGAATATCAAACCAGGCCAAAAATATCTTTGTAAAGTCTGCGGGATGATTGTCACCCCCAATCCCGATGGCTCTTGCCCGATCTGTGGAGCGCCTTTTGAAATGTTGGTTCCGGTCGATGAAAACGGGAACCCGATCGAGGAATAACGATGCTGAAGAAACGGAAAGTCGCTATCATCGGTGATGGAGCGGTCGGAAGTAGTATCGCTTATACCTTAACCCTCGGCCACGCGGTAAACGAAATCGTCATCATCGATGTCAATGCCGATAAAGCCGAAGGGGACGCTCTCGATATGGCGGACGGTCAAAGCTTTTTAAGCGTACCGAAAATCATCCGGAGCGGTGGTTATGATCAAGTGGAAGGTTCTTCCATCGTCATCATCACGGCTGGAGCGGCGCAAAAAGTCGGGGAAACCCGGATTGACCTTCTCCACCGGAACGCTAAAATCTTCGATAACATCACGGATTCTTTAAAACCCTATATCAGCCCCGAAACCATTATCTTAGTGGTCAGTAACCCGGTCGACATCTTAACTTATTATACTTACCGGAAGTTAGGCCTTCCCTCGAGCCACGTCTTTGGAAGCGGGACCGTCCTCGATACTTCGCGGCTCAAGACCTTAATCAGTTTAGATACTAAGATCGACCCCAGGAACGTCCACACCTTCATCGTCGGGGAACACGGGGACACGGAAGTGGCAGTTTGGAGTAGCACTTACGTCGGGGGTATGAGCTTAACCTCGTACTGCCGGAAGTGTAACGGCTGCCAAGGAAAACAAATCGCGAGGCTTCACGATTTACATCAAGAAGTCAGAAATGCGGCCTATAACATCATTCAAAAGAAAGGGGCGACCTACTACGCGGTAGCTCTCGCGGTCAGCCGGATTGTCAGCGCGGTCCTCAATGACGAAAATAGCGTCCTCACCGTCAGTGTCTACCTTGAAAATGAATTCGATGGACAATTAGATGATCTCTATCTCTCTCTTCCCTCCGTCGTCGGTCGGACCGGAATCAAAAAGATCCTTCACCCCGATTACACGGAAGAAGAAAAGAGCGGTATCTTATCGTCCGGTTGGGCCCTTAAAGACAAGATTAAAGAACTCTTCGCTTAACCTACTTCTTTATTGAAGTATCGCGTTAATGTTTCTAAAATAAAGAGCGGGGAAACCTGCTCTTATTTTTTATGAAAAAAGCGCCGAAAATATATAGTCAAAAACAAATTATCAGTCTTTCCGGGGCGGTTTTGCTGTTGATTTCTTTATTGTTGTTCATCGCTCCGATGACGTTTTTAAAGAGTATCAGCTACGCTTTTATATGCTTATTTGGTTTAGGAAGTTTCTACTTCTTTTACCCCATCATCTTTGCAGCGGGTGCCATTTTAGTCTTTAACACTTTCCTGAAAAAACAGTGGAGAGGAATCGCCTTTTATTCCGGCTTAATCATCTTCTTTTTGGCTTTCTTAATCCTCTTGACCGATTTCGGTTTAGGGGGAAGTGAAAGCTTTAGCAATTTCGGAAGCTACATCGCTGGGGTAAGCGAAAGTTACCAAGATTTAAGTACCTCCTACATTCAAGCTCATACCTTCGGCGGGGGTATCCTCGGTTACTTTTTAGCCTCCCTTTTATCCTTCGGCGGAAGAAGCGTCACCCTCCTCGTCGGTTTCTTACTCCTCCTTCTCGGTTTAGTTTTAATCTTCCTTCCTTTGATTAAATTTATCGTCAATAAAATCAAAGTTACGACTGGCCACAATAGAGCGATTAAAGAAAGTGAACAAGCGGTGGAAGAACAGAGAGTTCACTATGAAACGAAAAGAGAAGAACCGGTCGATAATTCGTTATATGAAAGACCAACTTTAGTTAATAGTTCACCCGTCACCGAACGAAGAACCGAAATCTATAAGGACGATATCCCGCGGCCGATTTTCCCGGAAGAAAAAACCACCCCCGATATCGTAAGACAAAACTGGGTGAAACCGGAAGTTACCCCGGTGAGCGGCCTCCATGAAGCAGTCTTCTCTTTTAATAAGAAACCGGCGAAACCAAAAGTGGAAGTCAGTATCCCGAAAGTGGAAGAAAAGAAAGAAGAACCCTTACCTTTTAATAACTCTTTAGAAGCTTTAGAGCAAGAAGAACAAAAGAAAGAAACGGTTGTGCCTAGCATGAAACCCGTCACCCCAATCGTTGAACAAAAGAAAGAAGAAACTGTCATTCCTTCTATTCCCCCGGTCATGGAAGAACTTCACCCATCGATGGATAAAATTAAACCGGTGATGGAAGAAGAAAAGGTGGAACCGATCTTAGAAAAGAAAGAACCGGAACCGGCGATGAATTTAAAAGCCCCATCCTTTACTTCTCCCACCTTAAACCCCGTCCAAAGTCAACCGATACCCCAAGCGAAAGAAGAAAAACCTTTACTCCATCCTTTACATAACTTAGGGGTCAGGTACCGCTTAAAGAAACTGCCCTTTACTTTACCCCCGGTCAGCCTTTTAAAGACCTATGAAGGCTTAGAAGTTACTCCCGAGATGATCGAGGAATGCCAAGCGAGAACCAATATCATCAATGAAACCTTAAGTAACCTCGGGGTCAAGGCTACCGTCACTGGGTTCACCATTGGTCCCGCGGTAACGCGTTACGATATTCAACCGGATAAATCAACTTCTGTCGCGTCTATCGGTCGTTTTGTCAACGATATTTCGATGCGGTTAGGGGGTTTATCCGCACGGTATGAAGAAGTGGTGAGAGGCAAACAAACAGCC
>UQOB01000071.1 GCA_900542595.1 uncultured Mollicutes bacterium
CGGCGGTCGGGGACGTCACTTTAGTTGCGACCAATCGTTCTTTAAAGGCGCTGCTCCTTGGAGCGAAGGATCCTTTAGGCTGCCGAAACGAAGAAAATGTGACTTTGTTGGACGCGATAGTGGAGTTAAACCAATATTTCTTCGGTATCCGTCAACAATTCACCATTCCCTTAGAACCGATCGGGAATGCCCAAGAACTTTTAGTATTTAAAGAAGTAGAGAAAATCCCTTATGGGCATACTTCGACTTATAAACAAGTGGGGGACGCGATTGGGAAAGATGAAGCGTTCGTCGAAGAAACCCTTCTCAAGAATCATTTACCTTTATTTATTCCTTGTCACCGGGTGTTAAAGAGCGAGAATGACCACGGAAATTACGTCTTTGGTCCGCTCTTAAAAGATAAGTTACTCAGTATGGAAAAAGAAAAAAACCGGAACAAGAAGATGTTCCGGCCGGGTCACTATCTTAATCCGAAAGCGTAGCCCTGTTATTTTAATTCTTTAATTTCTTCTCTAATCATCGAAACAAAGCTGTCCAACGGGACAGTTTTTTGTTCTTGGCTTCCCCGTTTACGGTAAGTGACAGTGTTGTCTTGGACTTCTTTATCGCCGATGACTAAGGTATAAGGAATCTTCTGCGATGCTGCTTTTCTTAAGCGGTAACCGAGTTTTTCTTCGCTTTCATCGAGGAGCGGTCTAATGTCATTATCTTGAAGGAGCTTAAAGACCTTATGGCTATATTCCCCGTGCACTTTATCGTTGACCGGGAGAATCGCCACTTGGTTCGGCGCAAGCCAAGTTGGGAAAACCCCACCGAAGTTTTCGGTGATGATCCCGATAAATCTTTCAATCGAGCCAAAGACGACCCGGTGAAGCATGATCGGATATTGTTTTTCTCCGTTTTCATCGACGTAGGTGCAGTCGAATCTTCTTGGTAAGTTAAGGTCAAGCTGAATCGTTCCGCATTGCCAGGTTCTGCCTAAGCTATCGAGGAGCTTAAAGTCGAGCTTCGGTCCGTAGAAGGCTCCATCCCCGGGGTTAATCTTGAATTCTTTCCCGTTTTTATGGCAAGCATTAGCGAGCGCTTTTTCCGCTTTATCCCAGAATTCGACGGTTCCGATATAGTCTTTTTCCGGACGAGTGGAGAGGACGATTGAATACTTTAAGTTAAAGACTTTATAGACTTCATCGAAGAGTTTCATGATTTCCCCAACTTCATCTTCGATTTGGTTTTCGGTGATGAAGATGTGGCTATCGTCTTGAGTGAAGGCCCGAACTCTGAAGAGACCATTTAAAGCCCCACTGGCTTCATAACGGTGGACGTGCCCGAGTTCCGCGTATCTTAATGGGAAATCCCGGTAGGAGTGGAGACTATTCTTATAAACTAAGAGAGCCCCCGGACAGTTCATCGGCTTAATAGCGTACTCTTTCCCTTCAATCTCCGTCGTATACATATTGTCTTTATAGTGGTCCCAGTGCCCGGAAATCTTCCATAATTCTTTACTTAAAATGGTCGGGGTTTCAATTTCTTGGTAGCCATATCTTTCGTGAACCTTATGCCAATAGGCGAGTAAAGCGTTTTTAAGTTTCATCCCATTGGGGAGGAAGAAGGGCATCCCGGGGCCGTAATCACTGATAAAGAAGAGGCCGAGTTCTTTTCCCAGTAACCGATGGTCATTTTTCTTTCTTTGTTCAAGGACTTCTAAGTGTTTCTTTAAATCTTCTTCCGTGAAGAAAGAAGTCCCATAGATTCTCGTTAATTGCTTGTTATTGCTGTCCCCTCTCCAATAGGCACCGGCTAAACTCAAGAGTTTAAAGTGCTTGATAAAAGAGGTGGAAGGAAGATGCGGTCCCTTGCAGAGATCGGTGAAGTTTCCTTGGGTATAAATCGAGATTTGTTCATCTTGGTGTTCATTGATGAGTTCAAGCTTATAGGGGTTATCTTTAAAGATTTCCCTCGCTTCACTAACAGAAACATCACGTTTCTTAAAGTTTTGGCTCTCTTTAACGAGCTTTTTCATCTCGTCTTCAATCTTCTTTAAATCGTCTTCGGTTAATTTATGGTCACCGAAATCGATATCGTAATAGAAGCCTTCCTTAATCGCGGGTCCAAAACCGAATTTCGCGGTCGGATAAAGGTATTGCACGGCTTCCGCGAGAAGGTGGGAAGTCGAGTGCCTGAGGAGCTCTAAACTTTCTTCGTCTTCCGGGTAAAGGAATTTGACTTCGCCTTCTTCCACTTGGTCTTGTAAACCTTTTAAGACCCCGTTATTCAAAAAGCCAACCACCTTATTCTTTCTTTCCGGTTGGACTTCTTTTAATAAATTAAAACCGTCGAGATGATCATTAATTTCCAGCGGTTTTCCCATCACAGTAATTTTCATAAAAAAACTTGCCTCCAAAATAAGGCAAGGACGAGTGGGATGCCCGCGGTACCACCTTGCTTCAATTCTTAACTTTTTAAGAGTTGCGCTTGAGATCGTTAACGCCGAATTACGGTCGATTCATCACCGACGGCTCCAGAGTGGTACTCCTTGCGGAGCGTGTCTCTTTCAACGCCTAAAACTATTCTAGGAAGGTGTTTTCAATATGCAAGCAAAATGATTAAAGATTTTTTAAGAAATTTCTTTATCGTAAAAAAGATAGAGGATTTGCAGGCATATTTAAAAAAAAGAAGCGCCGGAGCGCTTCCATTTTATTTTTGGTTTTCTTTAACTTTTTGGAATCCGTAGACCGCTGAACCTAATAGTCCCGCGTTTTGCCCGGTCCCGCAGATTTCCAGCCGCATGCCCGGGAGGCGTTTCTTTAAATCGTCGAAGAAGAGGTCGCTACTCTTCATAACTCCACCTGTCAAGGTGAAGATTTCGGGAGTAAAGGTATCGTAGATCATCTTAAAGAAATCCGCGAGAAGGTCGAGCCAATCGTTATAGACGGTCATGGCGAGAGGATATTTACTTCTCACTAAATTGAAGAAGTCTTTCGCGCTACCGACGTTGAGGCCGTTCATATCGCAGAGCCGGATGATGCCGGTACCGCTCGCTAAATGTTCAAACTCATGGATTTCCCCGCGGTACTTGGTCATCGTGTGCCCAACTTCGTAAGAAGTGGGGACGAGTTTTCCGTTTCTGGTGAAGGCCCCACCAACCCCAGTCGAAATAGTAACGAAGTATAGGGACTTACTATCTTTGTAAGGACCAACGTTCGCTTCGCTTAAAGCCGCGACTTCCGCGTCATTAAGGACGTAGAAGGGCTTATGAAGTTTCTTTGAAAGCGAAGTTAAAGGAACATTATCGATGTGGACGTTCGGAAGAGCGTAAATAAATCCGTCATACCGAACCCGGCCCGGAACGCCACAGGCGAAAGCTTCGATTTCATTACAATCCGGAATCGCTTCTTCGATGGTTTTAACGACGTTATCGAGGAAAAGATCAACATTTCCAACGACTGTTGGCCGGATGACGATCTTTTCGATATTGTAGTTCTCATCGATTAAAGCTACCCGGGTGTTGGTTCCCCCGATATCGAGAGCCGCAATCTTTTTCATCAATCAAACTCCTTTAAAGGACTGACATTTAAAATCCGCATGAAGTTGGTTTTACCCGCGCCGGTCGGAGTGCCGCCGGCCATTAAGATGGTGCTTCCTGGCGCGATGCCTAAGTCACGAGCAATCTTTAACGCTAAGACTTCCATTTCTTCGATGAAGTCAGGCATCGGGGTCTTGATGAGGACCGAATAGACACCCCACATCCAAGCGGAAGCTAAAGCAGCTTTCCGGCTATTGGTGACCGAGATAATCGGGCAGCAGGGCCGCGCTTTACTGATCCGTTTACTGCTTCTTCCCGTTTGGCTGAAGTTAATGATTAATTTCGCGTTGATGAGAAGAGCAGTGTTCGCGATGCTATTCGCAATCGCGTCGTTACTGGTGTGTTCGCTGGTTTCAAAAGCTTCTCTCGCCATATCTTCATAGGGGAGTTCTCTTTCCATCGCCCGGCAGATGGAAGCTTGCATTTTAACAGCTTCCACCGGGTAAAGACCGGAGGCGCTTTCACCGCTAAGCATGACGCAGTCGCTACCTTCATCGACAGCGGTGGCGACGTCACTGACTTCGGCTCTGGTGGGTCTAGGATGGGTGGTCATCGAATCTAA
>UQOB01000072.1 GCA_900542595.1 uncultured Mollicutes bacterium
ATTCCTGCTTTTCCTGACCTTAACCGCTGGAATCATCCTCTTCTTATTCAGTAACTTAAATGAATTCCGGCATATCGTTGGGAACCAAGTTTCGAAAGGCGGTTTCCTCTTCTTTAAGGGCCACAAGAAACCTTTACCGGAAAAGATTTTTGACCGGGAAGCGTTATATGAAAAAGTTTATCGAACAGTCTTAGATATGAGCCGGCTTAAAAGAGGGGCCCTCATCACTTTCATGAAGAAAGATAACATCCTCGATGATAATAAGCTGGGGACGGTTATCCGGCAAAAAGGCGTGACGATCAACGCTCCCTTTACCCCGGAGCTCGTCGAAACGATTTTCTATGAAGGAACGAGGCTCCATGACGGGGCGATTGTTGTAAAAGACGACATCATCGTTCGGGCGAGCGTTTTCTTTGCTTCCACCGAACGTCCTTTGACGGGGAAATATGGGTCGAGACATCAAGCCGCGATTGGGATCTCTGAAAACAGTGATGCGGTGACGATCGTTGTTTCGGAAGAAACTGGAAGAGTCGCTATCGCTTTCCAAGGGGAACTTACCCCAGTTAATGCTGATAATTTCTTACGGGTCTTTGAAGACGATATGGCCTATGAAGCCGTAAGAAAAACTAAACAATAATAACTAAGGAAAAATTAAACAAACATGAGTCGCAAGTATTTTGGCACGGACGGAATTAGAGGAGTGGCCAACGAAGAATTAACGGCTCTTTTAGCCTATACAATCGGGGTTTCTTTAGGAAAGATGAAAGATTCCCCGGATTTTAAGGTCGCTATCGGTGGGGACACTCGTTTATCGACTGACTTATTTAAAACAGCATTAACCGCGGGGCTCCTCCAACAAGGGATTGATGTCTATGATGTGGGAGTAATGTCAACGCCCGCGATTATTAGGTACGGGGAAAGCGATTTTGCTTATACGGTTTGTATCACGGCCAGTCACAATCCTTATTACGATAACGGCATTAAAATCATTGAACGCGGCGGTAAAAAACTCAGTAAAGAAAAAGAAAAGTTCATCGAAGACTATATCGATAAACACGAAACCCTCCGTTCTTTAGCGGAAGGACCGAGAATTACCGGCCGGGTTTTCCATCGGCACCAAGTGGCGATCAATGAATACCTTTCTTTTTTAGAAAACTATATTGACTTTGATTTATTAAAAACTTTGGATATTACCTTCGACTGCGCTAACGGGGCAACCTCGGAAGTCATCAATCGTTTAGTTCAAGACCATAACTTCTCGGCTAAAGTCATCAACAGTAGCCCGAACGGGAAAAACATCAATGATCACTGCGGTTCCACTTGCATTAAAGAACAGATAGAAAAGAAAGATTTCGGAAAGTTCTTTATCAGCTACGATGGCGATGGTGACCGAGTGCAAATCTTAACTGATGATGGGGTGCTCTTTGATGGGGACCGGATCATCTACTTCTTAGCGAGAGTGATGCAGGTAAAAGAAGAACTTCACAACAATGGTGTTGCCTTAACCAAGATGAGTAACAAAGGCATTATCGAAGCTCTTAAAAAACATGGAATTACTTCCTATATCTCGAATGTCGGGGATAGTAATGTTCAAAAGAACATCCTCGAATATGGTCTCTCTTTAGGGGGAGAAGAAAGCGGCCACATCATCTATCGTCCTGCCTTATTAACAGGGGATGGGGTCCTTGTTTCTTTTATCTTTTTAATGAGCTATCTTCTCTATGCTTCTCTCTTTAAGGAAGCAAAAGAAGTTAAACTCTTCCCGAGAGATTATTTCGTAAAACGTTTCAATAACCAAAAGGGCAGCGAAACGTATTTCAATTTAAAAGACTTGTCAACCTACGAACAAAAACGGAATGAAGTGTTAGGTTCAAAGGGTCGCTTATTCATCAGAATGAGCGGGACTGAACCCGTCATTCGGTTCTTAATCGAAGGGGAAAACCAAAAAATCGTGGAAGAAGAGAAGAATCTTCTTAATCATTTATTAGAGGACTAATTATGTGCGGTATTGTAGCGGGCTTAGGAAAAATCAATTATCCGGATTTCTTTTTGCAGAGCTTAAAGATCTTAGAATACCGGGGCTATGATTCGTGCGGCATCGGCTATAACGTCGATGGGAATACTTTAGTTTCTTTTAAGACGGTCGGAACGGTTGAACAGTTAACCAATAAGATTGATCGAACGATTAAACCGGTGAGCGCGATAGCGCATACCCGTTGGGCCACTCACGGAAAGATTTCTTTTCAAAACGCTCACCCTCAAACCTCCATGCATGAAAATGTCATGCTCGTCCATAACGGGGTCATCGATAACGCGGATGCTTTAAGAAATGAGCTAAAGAAGCAGGGCTATACCTTCAATAGTGAAACCGATACGGAAGTTATCGCCGATGTCCTAGAAACCCTCTTAGGAAGCAATGAACCCTTAGATGCTTTAAATCTTTTAAAAGAGAAATTAGTGGGGACGTACGCCTTAGCCATTCTCATCAAAGGTTATGAAGGGATCTTTTTCACTAATAACGGCATGAGCTTATATGCCGCGAAGAGTAAGGATAGCTATTTCTTAACTTCTGACTTAGCGATTTTTGCCAAAGGGAAAGACATTAAAAATATCCAATACTTCCCAGTTAAAGATTTGACCTTCGGCTATATCAGTAAGAAAGGGATTGAACTTTACGGGGAAGTGATGGGCAAGATTACTCTCCTTAAACCGAGTTACAAGAGCCTTACGAACGTTGAATTCTTGCAATCTCAAAAGAACGATGAATATACAACCTATTTTAGAAAAGAAATCGCGGAAGAAACTTCAGTTTTGCAGAAATTATTCGAAAATTATGTCGATCCGAAGGGAAAAATCAAAATAGCGAAATCTTTGCAAAAAGCCATTAAAAAGGCGACGGAACTTGTCTTTGTCGGCTGCGGTACTAGTTACCACGCAAGTTTAATTGGGGATTACTATTTTGAACAAGCTGGCCTTCCTTCCCACTCGATTGTGGCGTCGGAATTTTTAACGATGCCGCGAGTCTTCTCTAAGAGGCCTTTATTTATCCTCATCTCCCAAAGTGGAGAAACCGCGGATGTGAGGCGGGTCAATGAATATCTTGAACAAAAGGGCTTTAAACGGGTCCTCATCACCAATAATCCATATTCTTCGTTAGGTGAACGAGCAGATTATTGCCTTCCCATCTTAAGTGGGAAAGAAATGAGCGTCGCGGCTTCCAAGACCTATATGGCTCAAGTTTTCCTTCTTTACATCTTAAGTTTTGTAAGGCTTGGAAAACCTTTTAATCGCTTAAAGTTTGGGGATCTGACCGGGAGCCTTCAAGAAATCGAAGATGATGAAAAAACTATCAAAGCTCTGGCGAGTAAACTCGCTTCCTATAACGAAATCTTCTTAGTGGGAAAGGGTTTAGGGTATCTGTCGGCTTTAGAGTGTTCATTAAAGATGAAGGAAGTCTGCTATTTAAGCGTCCCCGTCTATCCATCCGGGGAATTTAAACACGGGCCCATCGCCTTAATTGAAAAAGGGACGATGGTCATCAGCTGTTCAATTGATGCTAAGGAAGATTTGCTTCTTCAAAGTAACGTCACTGAACTCGAAAGTAGGGGCGCTAAGACTTTAAACTTCTCTTTTCCTGACTGTAAAACCAGAGAAAGCGTGATTTTCCTCCCGCCGGTAAGTTTAGAATTCCGCCCGCTATTAATGGTGAAAGTCTTCCAACTTTTAACATATCACTTAGCCCTTTTAAAAGGGGTGGATATCGATAAACCGAGAAATCTTGCGAAAGCCGTCACCGTCCAATAGGAAATTCTCTTTGAACTTTAGTTCAAGATTTCGCATTCTATGCGATAATATGAATGCTATTTTTAGGAGGACCTACTATGCCAACCCCGCACATCAACGCTAAAGAACACGATTTCGCTCCCATTGTCTTAATGCCAGGGGACCCGAAAAGAGCTGAATATATCGCCCAAAACTTCTTAACCGATGCTAAACTCGTCAACACGGTAAGAGGGGTTTTAGGTTACACCGGAAAAACCAAAAACGGCTACACCATCAGCGTCATGGCTAGCGGCATGGGGATGC
>UQOB01000073.1 GCA_900542595.1 uncultured Mollicutes bacterium
GACACCGGTCTTCTTAATCCTGGCAATAACTTTAATTTTTATTAATCAAATTGTCGGGATTGTATTTATCGGATTAGCTTGCATATCCTTAATATCTTCTTCGATATTTGGATATTTGATGTACCAAAGAAAGCCGGTGTCTAAGACTGAGACAGTTGGAGATAATGCTCAAATGAGCGCTCTCCTCAGTGAGATAAATCAAGCCGGTTACCGGGAAAACAAAATTACTGCTAAAACTTTGGTATGGCTGAATGAAAAAGTTAAGAGTCTTAAGACCTATCTCAAACTTTTATCGAGACTACAGGAAGAAAACGAGAGGTTAAATAATCTCCGTAATGGATATAACGACCTTGTTCATACTTACTATAATGGGAAATATCTTGACTATTCATTTGGACAAACTCTTAAGCAAAAGATTGATCGCTTTTCTGATTTGACCTCATCGTTTAAGAGTGATGAGACAGCTTTAAAGAATTACCAAGAAATCAAAGATCAATTAACTAAGGATTTATCTATCTTTGAAGATAAATATATTCCCTCCTTTGCCGACAAGACCAATTATCTTCTCACTCTCAAGAGTGAGTTAAAGGAACTCGCTTCTTTGAACATTAAAAAAGAAAGCTTTGAACAACAAAAAGCGGATATCGAAACAAAGCTGAAGAGTTACGAAAATAATGAAGAAATCGCTAATATCGAGGATTATAAACAAGAACAGCAGGATTTGATTAAAGAGCAAGCCGAGAGGAACGCGTTAATTAAGTCGTTAGAAGATGATAATGAAACCTTACTCGACTTAGAAGTGAGGAAACGGGAACTTAAAAAGCGAGAAGAAGAGCTCAAAAAAGAAGCTAATCTTTATGACACCGCTATTTCTATGATGTCTCTAGCGGACGAAACCTTTAAGAACAAAATCATCGGGCCGTTGATGAACAATTTCGTAACTTTTAGTAAAGAACTTAAAGACGCATTAGGCCAAGAGGTGAGAATTAACTCGCAATACCAAATCATCATCGAAGGAGCGAGAGAGCACACTCTCGATTATTTAAGCACCGGTGAAAAAACCATCATTGTCATGCTTTTCCGTTTAGCCTTAATTAAAGCTATCTTCCCCAGTGAAAATCCCTTTTTAGTTCTCGATGATCCTTTTATGTCGCTTGATGCCACGAACTTTGACAAGATGAAAGATTTCATTAAATTGATTAGTGAGCATTTCCAAGTGCTATATTTAACGTGTCACAAGACACGTTTACTTGAAGGAGGGAAACTATGACAAATGAAGTGATTAAAGCGATTGAAAGTCGGCGGAGTGTCCGGAAATATTTATCGAAGCCCGTTCCGCACGAATTATTAAAACAAGTAGCGGAAGCTGGAACATACGCTCCGACAGCTAAAAATCTTCAATCTCCAACTATCATCGTTGTTACCAAAGATGAGGATTTAAAAGAACTTCGAAAACTTAACGCCGAAGTCTTAGGAACGACCAGTGATCCTTATTACGGCGCACACGCGATTATCTTAGTTCTAGCGGATTCGAATGTCGGACCCTATGTACAAGACGCCAGCTGCGTCCTTATGGACATGATGTTAGCCGCTCATTCCTTAGGGCTCGCTACCTGTTGGATCAACCGGGAAAAAGAAATGTTCGATATGGAAGAAGGGAAGGCCTTATTAAAGAAGTGGGGCATTGACCCAGCTTTAAAAGGCGTTGGAGCTTTAGCAATTGGCTATCTGGATGGACCTTTACCGCATCTTAAACCCCGTAAAGCGGACTACATTCATTTTGTCGACTAACAAAGCCTAGAGTAATCAAGCATTATCTTGAAAAATCCCTTTATCAATTAAAATATCGGGGTTTTATGTGGGATAATGCTTTTTTTGTTTGTCTTGTTAATCTATCAAAAGAAGGACGGCAAATTACATTTATTTAGATAAAAAATTCTTTATGTGCCTTTCTTAATTAAAAAGTATGAATTTTTGCAAAGAAAAAATGAAAGTTTTCTCTAATTAGATTATCATTAAGACATGCAAAAAAAACGTTTATTGCCTTTAATGGCCTTTGTCTTAGTGTTAGCCGCTTGCGGTGACCCAACTAGTACGACTTCTTGGAGTGAGTTACCTTCCAGCACTGACACCTATTCCTCTTACAGCACGAGTCAAACGATTACGGCTGATGATTACGGGTTAGCCCCCACCATTCAACAAGGAGAAATCCTCCATGCTTGGAACTGGTCGATGACCAACATCAAAAATGCTCTTCCTGAGATTGCGGCAGCTGGTTATACGGCAGTTCAAACTTCTCCCATGCAACCGCAGAAAGATTATCTTGGTCAACAAACCTGGGGAGAAGCTTGGTGGAAACTCTATCAACCTTTAGGCTTCTCAATCGCTACTGAACATAACGCGATCGGGACGAAAGATGAATTGCAAGAGGTCTGTGAAGAAGCCGATAAGTACGGCATCAAAATCATCGTCGACGTCGTCGCTAACCATTTAGCCGGCGGTACTTCTCATTCTTTCCACCCCGATGTTCAAAAGTATGAACCGGAAATCTATAACCAAAATCTCCTTCATACCAATAATGTTAGTGTCAACGATAATTCTACCGAAGCGACGGTTAGAGGCTACCTGGGGGATTACCCTGATCTTCAAACCGAAAATACGGTGGTCCAAGATCGGGTCATCAGCCTTTTAAAAGAATATATCGATGTCGGGGTTGATGGTTTCCGTTTCGACGCGGCGAAGCACATCGAAACGCCTAGCGACGGCCAATATGCCTCCGACTTCTGGCCCAACGTCATCGGAAGCGCGAAAGCCTATAACGAAGAAAAGGGGAACGATGATCTCTTTATTTACGGGGAAATCTTAAATAATCTCGGGGGGAAAGATACCAATCGGCAAATTTCCTACTACACTCCCTATATGAGCTTCACCGATACCAACGGAAGCTCGATCGTTAGAAGTAACGCGACGATGGGGCATTTTGAAGGGGTCGCGAAAGACGATATCTTCAGCTATGAGGGAACCGATGGTTCTAATGTCGTCATGTGGGCGGAATCCCATGATACGTACGCTAATACTAGCGGCGAAACCCGTCACGCGAGACAAGAAGATATGAATAAAGCCTACGCGATTGAAGCTTCGAGAAGCGACTTCCCGAGCTTATATTTCGCTCGGCCCACGGATTCGGCAAGCCTCGGGGAAATTACTACCTATGCTTGGCAGAGCCAAGAAATCACGCAAGTTAATAAATTCCATAATCAATTTGTTGGTAGTGAAAACCATATTTCCACGAATGACAAAAAGAACGTCTTCTTAAATGAAAAAGAATTAGACGGCGATTATGGAGCGGTCATCGTGACAGCTTCTAGTGGTGACGTCACCTTATCGACCTCTGTCCTTCCGGACGGAGAATACACTGACCAAGTGACCGGCAATGTCTTCACAGTCACCGATCACGTCTTAACTGGGGAAGTGGGGGACACTTCTATCGCAGTTCTCTTTGACCCGAAGATTCTTCCCTTCCCAACTATCTCCGTCGATAACGACGGCTCTCAGACGAGCTATGAACCGTTCGACGTCACCATCACGGTGAGAGACGCTGATACGGCCTATTACCAAATTGATAATGGGGAAAAAGTGACTTTCGAAAATACGACGACGGTCACCCTTGGGGAAGACGTCTTAAGCGGCACTATCCATTTAAGAGTTACCGCTGAAAACGCTGCTCATAAGTTAGTTAAAGAATACGCTTATGTGAAGCGGGATCCCAATAACCTCAACATCGAAGTCATCAATATTGATAACGAATATATCAATAATCGGACCTTAGTCGCCTGGGTGTGGAAGGCCGGGGAAGATGGGAGATGGGTGAACGGAAACGTGAACGGTAACACATTCTCCTTCAATGTCACCATCAATGATACGCACTTCCTCTTATCGAGCTTCCCCTCGGGGACCGTCGCCCAAGGATCAGAAGACATCTGGGACCAATGCCTCAAGCAACAGCCGGT
>UQOB01000074.1 GCA_900542595.1 uncultured Mollicutes bacterium
TTTTAATCTCGTTGAGTTATAAAACGAAATCCATTCTTCTACGAGTTGAATGTAATGCTCTAAAGATGTGATATTATTATTGTACAAAGTCTCCTTTTTAAGGATTCCGTGCCAACTCTCCATCGGAGAATCATCAATAGGTGTACCCTTTCGGCTCATTGAAATAGATATGCCTTTAGAAGCACAAATGACTTTGTATTCATGGGATGTATACTGGAAACCCTGGTCGCTATGTAGGATTAACCCGTGTACATCTTTTTCTATTTCTAGAGCTTTGTTTAATGTATCGATTACTATTGGAATGTTATTAAGCTTTGATATTTGATATGCCACAACATGCCGATCATATAAATCAATTATTGTAGATAGATACGCTCGTTTGTTTCCCCATATTAGATAGGTAATATCTGTACACCATATTTGGTTAAAACCTTTGGTTTTGAACTGCCTTTTAACTAGATTTGGTTGAACGTTTTCTTCTATACGTTTTGCATTTACGTTTGGTCTTATTCTTCTAATGTATTCTGGCTTAAGATTATATTTTTTCATAATTCTTGCCACTTTCTTGTGATTAAAAATTACACCATATTTAATCTTGAGACCTTCTAACACCCTACGGTATCCATACGTGCCTTTGCTTTCATCGAAGATATCTTTGATAAGTAAATACTCATAATAATCAGGATCTTCTTTATTTCGATATTTGTAGTATGTCCTACGAGATATCGCTAAAGCTGCACATAGATTGGACAATTTGTATTCATTTATATGAATTGTTATAAACGTTACTTTTTCCCTCGTCGTGCTTGTAAGAAGGCCTGGTATTTTTTTAAAATTTCATATCTCTCTTTATAATCCTCTAACGTTAGATTCTTTGTTTTTGGTCTACCATGACAACCCCTATCATCCTTAGTCACATCGATATTGTTTTTGGCTTTCCTGACCCAGTTTTTGATTGTAAATACAGGAATATTTGGATATTCTCTTCCGATACTCTTGTACCCTCTTCCTTCACGAGCTTTGGAAGCGATTTCTAACTTTATCTCGTCAGAATATTTCTTAAATTTCTGTCCTTTGCCAGCCATATAAAAACCTCCTAACGTATATTTTACGCTAGGAGGGTTTTTCTTCCCGTGTGAACTAAATGGGGTTCAGTTCAATTACCCGCTAGGCTTTTTCTTTAGTAAGTTATCGTTCCGTCATTACAGACGATAGTTGCAATCTTAGTATCGGTTTTCCAAGTGCTGCTTTTTGAGAGACTATTAAATTCTGCGGTAGTGCCAGCGTAGTTAAGGGTGGTGACCCCGCTATTGGTGAAGGGACTTCCTTCGATACTTTGAAGGCCCATTGGAAGGTCTAAGGTTGTAAGGGAAGTGCAATCCTTAAAAGCCTTATCTTGGATGATAGAGGTATTTAAGGGAAGACTAATTTCACTTAGGCTGGTGCAGCCCTCAAAGAGGCTTTCTTCAACAGTGAAAGTAAGACTTAAGTTCCCAGTCGACATAAACCATTTTTCTAAGGTGGTTAAGCCTTTAAAAGTTTCCGGAGCGAGAGTTTGATAGAAGTTAGCAATATAGATATTTTGAATATTTGATGGGGCTTCTCCGAAGATATTGAGATTTTCGTCCGGTGAAGTTCCGCTTATTACATAGAGCTTATCATCGATTTGTTTAAAGGACGGGAAGACGATAGTAGTGGCTTGTTCTGGAATATTATTGATGGAAGTTAAGAAAGCGCGACCATCAACTAAAGCGACTTCATAATCCTTTTCGTCAACCGCTAAAACTTGGTTATTTTTATCGTATAAAGCAAAATCGGGATCCGTAAATTTAACGGGTTCACCTTGATTGTTATTCCCGTAACGGACAATCGCTCCATAGGTGATGCCGCCGACTAAACAGAAAAGCAGGACACCCCCGAAAACCGCGCAGACGATACCGGTGGTTTTGGCTTTCTTTTTAGCTTCTTCTTCACTGATATCTTTAACGACTATCGCGTTTTCTTTTTTGATCGGTTGTTCTAAGGTTTTCTTGAGCTCGGGTTTTTCTTCAACCGGTTTATTTTCCGATGTTTCAGGTTTCTTAATCATGCGTCTAATTATATAGAAAAGTCAGCGGTTTGACGATTATAACAAAACGAAAATAACAAAAAGGTCTTTAGGGTAGCAAATATAGGAGATTTAAAGGGGTTTCTTAAAGAAATAGGTGCTTTCACAGCTTCTTTATAACGTCAGTAATATCTTTTTATGCGTCGCGTAGTGGGGTATAATTCATTGCATGAAAAAAGAGGATTTTACACTCGATAAGAAATTAGATCATATCGCCTTCATCATGGACGGCAATGGGCGGTGGGCGAAGCTTCGTGGGCTTCCGAGATACCTCGGGCACAAAGAAGCCTGTGAACGGCTCGGCCTCATCTTATCTTTAGTTCGTTATTATCATATCAAATATGCTTCGTTTTACGCTTTTTCGACCGATAACTGGAATCGACCGCAAGACGAGATTGATCACTTGATGGATTATTTAGAAGAATTCTTTAAACGGGAACTACCCACTCTTAAAGAACTCAATACCAGAATCCTCATCAGTGGGGATATTTCTCGCCTCCGTCCTTCAACTAAGAAAGCGTGCGAAGACGCGATGAAGATGACCGAGGAAAATGACGGTTATTATGTGAATATCTGTTTAAATTACGGGGGAAAAGACGAAATCGTCAGAGCCGCTAAGCTTTTCGCGGAAGACTATAAGAACAATAAAGTCACTCTCGATAGCTTAACGGAAGATAATTTCTATCAATATCTCTATCTCCCATCTTTCCCACCGGTTGACTGCATGATCAGAACCAGCGGGGAAGAGAGAATCAGTAACTTTATGCTTTACCGTTTAGCCTATGCTGAACTTGTTTTTACCGAAGTCAAGTGGCCGGACTTTAAAGAGGATGCTTTCGTGGATTGCTTAAAAGAATTCGCCTCCCGTCACCGGCGCTTTGGGGGATTACGCAATGCATAAACCGCATAATGACATCATCAATAAACCGGAAGCCGGCTATAAAGCTTCCCTTAAAAGTCGGGTAATCGTCGCGATTATTTTATTAGCGATTCTTCTCCCGTCAATCTTCTTAGGTTCCTGGGTCTTTTTCATCGTCATGTCGATCTTTATCGTCATCGCCGTTTTAGAAATGATTAAAGCGCCCGGCAAGAAATACGGGTGGTGGGTCTATGTGGTGAGTTACCCCATCGTTTTCGGTTACGTTTATTGGTTCGTCGTGAAAAGCAATGCGGCGGAGTATCTTTTAAAACCCGAGGCTTTCACCTTTTCGCTTGAAGAATATTTCGGTCATTTGGATATTTCCTTAATCGGAATCATCGTTTCTTTAGGGGTCTATCTCTTAATCGGTATCCTCGATAAGAACTTCTCATTTGGGGATGCCGGGTATTTCTTCTTGATGACTTTCCTTTTAGGAGCGGGTTTCCAAGCTTTCTTCTTCTTACGTTATTACCCCTTCTTTATGGCGGGGGGACCTTACCAAAATACCGCTTGGGTCTTTGATTTAGCGGGGAAGAACTTAGTCAGTAATGCATCCTTCCAATACGCTTTTAGCGCGACATTCTTTATCTGGGCTTTAGGTGGCTGCATGTTAAACGATACATTTGCTTATTTCGGGGGCATTTATTTTGGCCATCACAAGCTCAACGTTAGAGTCAGTCCTAAAAAGAGCTGGGAAGGTTTCTTCTTCGGTTTAATTGGAACTTTCGCTTGTTTAATGACGATGGGTTTAGTCCTCGCCTATACGGGTTACCCCATCCTCCCAACGCTGACGCTTGATCACTGGTATTGGATTCTTGTCCTTTCGCTGGCGGTGCCTTTACTTGGTAGTTTCGGCGACCTCTGTTTAAGCTTGATTAAACGTTATGTCGGTTTAAAAGATTTCGGCCACGTCTTAAAGGGCCACGGCGGTATTCTTGACCGGGTGGATAGTCACTTATTTGTTGCGCTCGGGGGGTCGGT
>UQOB01000075.1 GCA_900542595.1 uncultured Mollicutes bacterium
CCCGTGATCTTCTCCGTGACAGGGAGATATGCTAGACCGCTACACCAATGGTCCAGGTGCTTTGTTATTATCGTAAAAGTGAAGGTATCTTGCAAGAGAAATCGATGAAAATTCAAAGAATATTCGTGAATTTTCTTTTAGAAAAAGGAAACCACCACTTAGGTAAGAAAAAAGCCCTAGAGAATCTAAGGCCTAAGTTTCTTTTTAGTTATTCGCGATCTTAGCGTTCAGAATCTTAATTTCGTAAGGCTCGACGCTTTCGACCATCTTACTTTCCCCGACAGAACTTCCAATCAAGGCCATCCCGAGAGCGCTTTCGTTACTGATTAAGGGGTAAGGTTCCGCCATCGCGTCCGCCTCAATCGAACCGACGAGTTGAATGGTATGTTCTTCACCCGTTTCTTTTTCTTTATAGGTGACGAGGTAGCCGATGCTGATTTGTTTATTGCTACCGGTGGAAGCAATTTCCACAATATCTTTAATGTGTTCAATTTCGGCGATTCTCGCTTCGATTTCGGCTTGACGCGCTCTCGCGGCATCGTAATCAGCGTTTTCACTTAAGTCGCCTTGGGCTCTCGCGGCTTGCAGCGCTTCAATAACTTCCGGCCGTTCAACATCGAGTAAGTGCCGGTATTCCGCTTCTAATTTATTGAGACCTTCTTGGGTCATGACAATCTTTTCTTCTGCCATTTGTCTCTCCTATCTCTTTCGCTGGTAATTATAAAGATTTATAAGTGGTATCGCAATTGTTAATGCGCTTGCATCTTGGGGTCGTTTTCGAAAGTTTCCAGCATCTCTTCCGCTTCCGCGAATTCTTCGTTACTGACTTCTAAGAGGGTCTTTCCATCATCGGTGGCCATCACGATTAAGCTATCAGGGTCACTATCCTTAAAAAGTAAGTAATAATCTCGGTTTCTTTCATCATTATGGTAATAGAAGAGGATCTTCCAGAAGTCCTCGGTTCCATCGTCCCGGGTGATGATTAAGGTGTTATCTTTAATTTCGATCATCTTTTAAGTACCTTTCCAAGATTACAGCAGCGGAGACGCTGTCGATATTATCTTTCGCTTTTTTCGCGTTATGTCCATTGATTCTTTCAATATTATACGCTTCTTTGGTGGAAAAACTTTCGTCGAGGAGGATGAAGTTAACATCCGGATAAAGAGGAACTAACCGTTCTTGAAACTTCCTAGAACGGAGAGCGCTCTCTCCTTCCACCCCATCTTTTAAGAGAGGTAAACCGATAATCACGGTCTTAAATCCTTCTTCTTTAAGGAGTTTATCCACTTCCTTCATCGCTTGGTTAAAGTGCTTAGAAGGAAAGAAGAAAGTCTTCCTGGTGTGGATGATTCCTAAGCTATCACTGACCGCGATCCCTAAGGAACTATCCCCTAAATCTAAACCTAATAAGCGTTCTTTCACTTGCTTAAGAGCTCCTTTAACTTACTTTCTAATTTTGCTTTGTCTGGGAGGACTTTAAGAGAACCGCTGACGAGGGTCGGGTTACCGCCGCCTCTCGCTACGCTTTCATCTTTAAATAAGTCAAAGACCTTCTTACTATCAAGCGTAGAGCCATTAGTTTGAACGAGGAAGGGATGATTGTCACCGCTACCCCCCATCACAATAGCGATATAGTTTTGGTATTGCCCTTTTACGCTATCGAGGAAACGGAGAAGGGTGTTCCGGTCCGCATTCTCTTTATAGACGTAAAGGAAGGATGTCCCGTTAAAGGAGGGAACGCTTTCTAAGGCTTTCTTGGCTTCAATTTCCGCTAATTTATTCTGCAAATCCTCAATCTTTTTTTCGTTTTCTTTATTTTGGGCTTCTTGTTTCTTAATCGTGTTAACCACCGTTTGATCAGTGGAAGTTAAGAGAAGTTCCACGTCTTTAAGGACTTGTTCTTTCTCTTTGAGGTAGCGGTACGCTCCTAAACTGGTGAACGCGGTAATCCGCCTCACCCCCGCGGCGATGCCGTTCTCTTCTTTAATGACAAAGAGCCCGATTTCGCTCGTCCTCTTAACATGGGTTCCACCGCAGAATTCTTTACTGTAGTCACCAAAACTGACGACCCGGACAGTGTCACCATATTTTTCGGTGAACTCCATTTCAGCACCGGTCTTTTTAGCTTCTTCAAGCGGTAAAACTTCCGTCTTTTCTTCGATATCCTTGATGATTTCTTCATTAACTAACTTTTCAACCTTATAGAGTTCATCATCGGTTAATTTCCGGTTAAACCCGAAGTCAAAACGGAGATATTCACTATTGACTAAGCTCCCCTTCTGTTCAATCGGAGTCTTTAAAACGTCTTTCAACGCCGCGTGGAGTAAGTGAGTGGCTGAGTGGTTACGTTCCGTGAGTTTTCTCACATCATTATCAACTTTTAAGGTCACTTCGTCCCCCATCTTTAAACTTCCTTCAAGAACCTTAACGACATGCATCGTTTGCCCGTGCGGGAAGGCGTGGAGACTCACGATTTCACCCTTAAAGTGGTCATTATAGATGAGCCCAGTATCGCTGACTTGGCCCCCCATTTCACGATAGAACGGGGTGACTAAGACCGATACTTCTCCGTGATCTTTAATTTCATCCACTTTCACTCCATCTTCAAAAAGGCCATTGACCGTGCTCTTTAAGCAGGTGGAGTCATAAGAGAAAGTAGAAGGTTCAGTGAAGGCTAAATAGTCTTTACTTTGTTTATGGAAGGATTCAATTTCCCCTCTCGCGTTTCTCGCTCGTTCTTTTTGGCTTTCCATTAAAGCGTTAAACCCATCTTCATCGACATCGACATGGTTTTCTTTCGCGATTTCTTTCGTTAAATCGAAGGGGAAACCATAGGTATCATAAAGCTTAAAAGCGTCTTCCCCCGATAAGACTTTCCCTTTTTTTAGGTATTCTTTAAGGATCTTTTCCCCGCTATCGAGGGTTAAAAGGAAGCGTTTTTCTTCGTCTTTCATTACTTCTTCCGTCTTGCTTTCGCTCTTCTTAAGTTCCGGGTAGAAAGAACCATATTCCTTAATGACGACCGGGACTAATTTATACATGAAAGGTTCATGGAAACCGAGCTTTTGCCCGTACCGCATCGCTCGCCTAATGATTCTTCTTAACACGTACCCTCTTCCTTCGTTACTGAAAGTCGCTCCGTCATTAAGAGCGAACACTAAACATCTAATATGATCCGCGATAACTCTAAAGGGCAAGAGATTCTCCCCTTCATATTTCTTACCAGATAACTTCTCAATCTCTTTGATGATCGGCATAAAGAGGTCAGTTTCAAAGTTGGTTTCGGTATTTTCTAAGATGCAGGCGATTCTTTCTAAGCCTGCCCCAGTATCGATGTTTTTACTCGGGAGTTCTTTATAGTTTTCTCTTTTTACTCCCGCTTCCGCGTTATATTGGCTGAAAACGATGCCCCAGATTTCG
The DNA here is from genome assembly GCA_900542595.1 of uncultured Mollicutes bacterium. GTDB lineage: Bacteria > Bacillota_I > Bacilli_A > RFN20 > CAG-826 > UBA4951. The sequence goes on from UQOB01000075.1 coordinate 3,421, forward strand.
ATGTACCGGTCGTTTTCAATTTCGTCCTCTAATAATTTTATTCCTAAATGGTCCGGGTCATATTTTTCGCCCCGGTCATAGAAAACTTCCGTATTCGGTCCACAAGGTCCTTCCCCGATTTCCCAGAAGTTCGTTTCTAAGGGCACTAAGTGGTCAGCCGGTAATCCATTCTTAATCCAGCATTCTTTCGCTTCTAAGTCATGAGGATTATAGGTGACATAGAGCTTATTTCTATCTAAACCAAAACCGACAGTATCGCTAGTTAAAATTTCCATCGCCCAGGCGATGACTTCTTTTCGAAAGTAGTCACCGATCGAGAAGTTTCCGAGCATTTCAAAGAAAGTGTGGTGCCGAGCGGTATGCCCAACATTTTCAATATCGTTCGTCCTGATCGATTTTTGAACGTTGACAATCCGTCTACACGGGGGAATTTCGCTTCCATCAAAATATTTCTTAAGACCTGTCACCCCGGCATTGACCCAGAGGAGGCTCTTATCGTCTTTGGGAACTAAGGGGACACCGGGCACATAA
>UQOB01000076.1 GCA_900542595.1 uncultured Mollicutes bacterium
ATATTACCTGTGAGCGTGAATTGCTTGCTTCTTTACCGTACATGAGCATAGGTGGAGGGTATTCAACGACCACGGTGGGTAATAACACCACTACTAGCGTGACCAGCGGTAATCCGGATGATATCTTAAACAATGGTTACGAGGTGCCGGTTGGTATTCCAAATAAGAACGGGGATATCACTTCCGAAAAATTATCCGTCCTCTTCGCAACCTTCTGGAACAAAATCACCGGGGAAAATGTCAACCCTGAGCAGTACGTCAGTAGCATCGAAGAAATGTTCTTACCGGACATGAAGATAGCGGGCTTTACGAACGCGGACGTCGATAAAGTGATGGATCTTATTGATGAACCACTCATTAATGCCATAAAAAAATTAACGGAAGAAACGCAAGACCCCGAAGGTTTTACCCCCGATGATTTAAAGACCTATATCAATGAAAATGGCGATATTTACATTGAAAAAGTTAAAGCCTTCCTCAACGTGCTAGGTGAAGAAAAGTCTGCCGCCGTCATAAAAATTATGTTTATGGGCACCGCGGCTACTAACTATTTCACCACTAATAACATTTTAAATGGCCTCACCAAGAGAAATATGAATCGGGTGATAAACGATGAAAAAGCACCGGAAGAAGTGAGAACCTATTTTCAAACCATCGTTGATCATTCTAATTTAGATGACTTAATTACTGGCCAAGTGACGATGGAGATGGAAGCTTTGGGCTGGTTTATTGGCCGGGTAGCTTACCGGACTTTAACTTACCTTCTCGACAATTTGACAAATCAAGAAATCAAAGATTTAGCCAACGCAGTAATTTCGATGATGTTTTCTTCAAATGGTTTCGTCCCCACTGCGGAAACTATATTACCTTTAGCTAACGCCTTGGGACGGGTAATTGAAGATGGGTTTATGAACGTGCAATCCTTTAGTGATATGTTCAGCTTAATCGGCCAAGCGATCAAAGCCCAGTCTAACATCACCTTTGGGAAGGGTCTTGGACCCCAAGGATTACAAACAGATATTACAGGACTGATGGCTAAAACCTATGAAGAGATAGGCCATAATGCCCGTAGCTACTTCAACGTTCTTAAGTTTATTGGAACTTTACTTAAGAACGCTAACGAAGAAGAATTTAATGCCATTATGGCTTTCGCCGATAAAATGATGGGGACAACTCAAACACCATCAGAGGACCCCGAGCTCAATGACATCACCTCCGATATCGTCCGTTTAGCCAAGATGGTTTCCACCAATTTAACCCGTTTCGGAAGTCAGAGCGATCAGGTGCTCGATAGCATTAAAGAAGCTTTCGAGAAATTGATTCTCCCTTCTGGCGGCGGCTCTTTCAGTCATGGCTATACGACCATCGAAGCGAGAATTAATGAAGTCATTGTTAGATTTAACCCTGATGTCATCAGCCAAATGGCCGATGAAATCATGGATTATGCAAAACTTGATCCCAACAATCTAACGGAGGCTGATAAAGAAAAGATCAATAACACTTTAGCCCTCTCTCAGAACTTAATGATTCAAGAAGAGACCTCCTATAGCTTTACGCTGAAGAATAATTACGGAATAAATTCGACTGTTGAACCTTTAGAGATTCAAAGGAAGATGTATGGAGAAACCACCACTATTAACTACCAGCTTGAAGGTATCGATACCAGCGTCCCCCATATCGGAAAACTGGTGGTCGAAGTCAGTGATACCTACCGCTTAGCGGCTGGCTACACCGTCACCGATTTTCCCAATTTAACTTTCGGGGTGGTTTTAGGGGAAGGTATCCTTAATATCGATGATTATGAAGGCCGTCTTGTCTTCGAAATCAACCAAGAAGATCCAAGCGTCAAACCGGAAATTGAAATCGAGGCCTTTTACGGGGAAGGACAGAGACTCCATTATAATACCCAAGATATCATCAATCTCGATTTGACCCCGGGAAGAAGTGGTTTTATGTACCTCCCCTTAGGGGAAGACATCCATAATCCCACCGAGTACTACGTTCAAGAATACGAAGTAATCTAAAGCTAGCTGTTTGTCTCTTTCTCTCTTCCTTTTAAAATTAAAAAGAAAGGAAGCTCATGAATAACGAAGATATCAAAATTAAAGAAATTGAAACCCCTTCCATCATGACGAAATCGAGTCTTCCGGTCGGAGGGTATTCGGTTAATCCTTATGTCGGGTGCACCCATGGATGTAAATATTGTTACGCTTCGTTTATGAAACGTTTCACCGGTCACACCGAACCTTGGGGAAGCTTCCTCGATGTGAAAAAGTGGCCCCCGATTAAAGATCCCAAGAAGTACGCTAACCAAAGAGTAGTTATCGGTTCGGTCACTGATGGTTATCTACCGCAGGAAGAACAATTCCGAAACACTCGAAAACTCTTAGAGCAACTCGTCAATAGTGATGCCGAAATCCTTATCTGCACCAAAAGCGATTTAGTCTTAAGAGATTTAGATTTATTAAAGAAGATGAAGATAGTCACCGTTTCTTGGTCAATCAATACTTTAGATGAAAACTTTAAGAACGACATGGATCACGCGGTGAGCATCGAAAGAAGACTAGCGGCGATGAAGAAGGTCTATGACGCTGGTATAAGAACCGTTTGTTTTATCTCCCCGGTTTTCCCTGGCAACACTGACTTTGAAGCTATCTTTTATAAAGTGAAAGATCAATGCGATTTAGTGTGGCTAGAAAACCTTAACTTAAGAGGGGGCTTTAAAAAGACTATCCTCGATTATATCGATGAAAAATATCCTCATCTTCATTCTTTGTATCACGATATTTACACTAAGAGAGACCGAAGCTACTTTAAAGGCTTAGAAGAAAAAGCCCGCCAATTAGCGATTAAAAATGATTGTCCCTTCGTCGATAATGAACTCCCTTACGGACGAAGTAAACCCGGCCACCCCGTCATCGTTGATTATTTCTATCACGAAGAAATTCGGGGAAGCGATAACACCGGCCACCGAAATAACAAAGACTAATAATCCTCTTCGGAGGATTTTTTAATAAAAAACTGATTCCAAGGAATCAGCTAATTAAACGTGGCTGGGGTGGCTGGGATCGGACCAGCGCGTCGTGGAGTCAGAGTCCACTGCCTTACCACTTGGCTACACCCCAAGCGATGTTAATTTTACTAAGTTCTAAGGCTTGTTCAAGTAAAAGAAAGGGCCAAAGCATGTCACTTTGGCCATTTCTCATGTAAGAAAGGAGACCTATTTCAGGCCAACCACAACTTGGTAGGGTTCGAGCGTCGTAACGCTGGAAGAATTAACGGAATTGAAAGCGAGATTATAACCGGTGAAATCGACGGTTGTATCGCCTTGTAAGCCATTGGCCATCGCGATCTTAAGAGCGCTCCCAGAGGGATTATTGACTTCATAGGTGACGACGTTACCTTCGGGATTAAAGGTGGCGGTCATCATTTCGCTCGTCCCATCTTGATCTAAGTGGAGAAGAGGATTGGTCGTCTTCACTTTGATGATTTCTTTCATCATATTGACGAGGTCGAGGTGTTTAACTTTTAAGTCATATTTAAAAGCATTCACATCGTACCCAGCATCGTAAGAGTTACTGTTTCCACCTTTACTTCTTAAGAATTCTTCTCCACCTTGCATAAAGCTGGTTCCCTGGGTGAGAAGAGACACGGCTTCCGAGAGCAGGGCCATCTTTTTAACTCTCGCTTCATCGGTAATCTTATTACCATAGACGAAACGATCATATATGGTGTAGTTATCGTGACAAGTGACGTAGTTGACGGTGGAATCGGGATTACAATAGGTTAAACCATTGCTGTAAACGATACCTCTCGCTCCGTATGTGATGCGGTTAAGGTCATTTTTCCCGACCATCGTTTTGTCGTTGGCGACCCAGCCGACTTCGCTAGGATCACTGAGCCCCCCGCGGATTAAGCCATCCCGGATTTGGTCATT
>UQOB01000077.1 GCA_900542595.1 uncultured Mollicutes bacterium
CCCCGGCATTCACCCAGAGGAGGCTCTTATCGTCTTTGGGAACTAAGGGGACACCGGGCACATAAAGGTGACCCTTCCCTTCAAAGAATTTAATCCAGACGTTTCGAATTTCTTGTCCTTTTAGTTTTTGCATAGCATTTCTCCAAAATAAAACACCTACGAAGGAACGCTGACGCGTGGTACCATCCTTCTTCACATAGGTGTGCGCTTAATTACTTTCTCTTAACGCGAGAGGCGCCGGCATTACCCGGAATAAAGGGAGGTGGCCCGTATTGCTACTTCTTCTCCCAAGGGAAAATTTAGCACAAAATGCGTGACTTATAAATAAATATTATTCAAGAGGGAAATTATTGAGGATCGGGGATAACGAAGAAAAGAAGACTCTCGGGAAATATTTTCTCTTCTTCCCGATGAATAAAAACACTCCGCTGCCTTTTTCGTAACAGGTGACATTTTCTTTTTTATATGTTTTCTTACCGAAAAGCGAACGGATAGTAAAAGTATCTTTTTCAATCGTCAGTTTTAAAAAGACGTAATAAAAGATGACTAAGAAACTTAAGAAAGATAAGCCCATGATCACAAAGAAGACAATCTCCGTTGTTAAGGGAGCTTTTTCTCCATCAATCTCGATAAAATGGGTCACTAAACCAAAGGTTAAACCGATGACAAATAAGAAAAAGAAGAGCCCGGCAAAGACTTTACTTATGACGTTGCTCTTCACCTCTTCTTTCATAACACTTGGTAATCAACCGTCGGCAAGGTTTCTCTTAAAGGATAATAACCTTCGCTCCCCCTAACTCCGCAGAATTCTTCCCCCCACGAATCGAGGTAATTCCCGAATTCTTGGAAAGAATCATAATGGTTATCGGTGTAGTAACAGACCGGATCAGACCCGTAATCGGTGATACCGTCTTCGACGATGACGAGGCGTTCCGCTCCGCGGTCAATACCGCTTCCGTCGTTATAGGAACCCCCGATATTGAGCGAAATATCGAGCTCAAAATAAGCTCCATCGGAGACATTGAAGTCCCCGAGATATTCGGTGTAACTATTGGGTCCAGTGTACTCCCCTTTGTAATAGACTTGGTAATACCGGCCGTCTTTTCCGTAGGACGCGGCTTCACGACGATTAGAGAAATAGTTCGGCGGGAATTCATTAAAGCCTAAATAATATAAGGCAACGTCCCCTTTTTCGATGTAATCTTCGTCACGGTACATCGTCTTTAATTCGTAAGCGATATATTCCCCGTTCTTATAACTAACGTTATAAACGGTCAAAGTTTCCCCGTCTTCACTAACCACCGGTTCAATCCGGAAGTATTCGTATTCTTCTTCAGGAACTTTTGAACTAGAAGAACTTGAAGAGGAGACGGAAGAGGTACTAGAAGAAGTATTCTCCGATGTTTCCGAAGTTTGGCTTTCCGTGTTAAAAGAAGTGTCGTTCGAGGTAGTGCTACTCGTATCAAATAAGCTACAAGAAAATAAGGTGAGAGGAAGAATAAGTCCCCCTAAAATAAGTTTTTTCATAAGTTACCAAAAATATACTCCGCTAAACCGGGAACATCGACGTAAGGATTTCGGTTATGTTGATGACGTTCTACCGCGTCATTCCGTTTTGTTTCTTTTGTGCTGATCGGGTCTTCGCTGGCCCAGTTTAAGAACATCGTCTTACTCCAAGAGGTCAGCCCGCTAGCGCTTGAACTACTTAAATTCGTCCCGCTTAAACTCCAGCTCGACATTCTATCTTCATAGCAGGTAACAAAATAGAAATAAATTCTCGCGAAATCACCCTTATATTTATCCATCGGTTCAAAGACAGTGCCGCTATAGCCACTAATGGAAGATGAACCGCGCTTACAACCGCTTAAAGAGGTGTATTTCGCGTTCTTTACTTCCCCGAAAGGATAATTTCCTCTCTGGTTATTGACGTAACCATCGGTCGGAACCACTTGGAAAGCATCCGACCTCATCGGCGATGCCTTATTAAACCACGATTGAGGAATCGAGTGTTCACGGTTGATGCAGTCCCCTTCTTTATGATAACTCCCACCACAATGATCACTTCCGACTCGATAATGGGTTTCATCGGAATACATATCGATGTAATAACCATTTTCCGCGTCAGCATCTTTATAGACGTTCCATAAGCCGTTATAGCCGACATCAGTGTGGTTACTGATTAAATCGCTGAGCTCACTCTTAAGGGCTCTGGGGCTTAAGGTCCAATCGATATCGTCATAATAGGGATCGAGGTCACTCGGAATGACGAGTTCCCCAGTGGAACCACCACCGGTGCTACTAGTTGAGGAAGAAGAACTGGAACTCGAAGAACTACTACTTGTGGTGCTGCTTCCTTGGCTCGCGCCGGTATAGGTTCTAATGACTAATTTACAGAGAAGAAGCCGGTTCTTTTCTCCCTGTGTTTCAATGGTTAAAGAAGAAGATGGGGTATAGTTCCCATCATCTAAACCATAGAACCAGAAACCAGGGTCGGTGGAACTATCAGTTATATCGGGGGCGTTATTTAAAGTGCAGGTTTGATATTCACTATTTTGATAAGCGGAAGTCGTGACTCTAAAGGTGCTTTGGCTATCGCTATTCCACTTATAGGCATAGACCTTTACAGCCGAAATCACAACATCTTCACTAAAATCGATGGTCAAGGTACCGCCGGACTTTGAACTTCCCACTCGCATCGCGTACCCTTCACCTTTCCTATAGCACCTATTTAAAGAGATATCGTAGGAAGGAAGGTTGATGGAATCAATCCCGTCAGTACTGGTGGCGTCGCCGGTATCAGAAGCGGTCCCAAAGACCATATCCGCGCAGACCATCGTCGGGGTCTCTTTCGCGTAGATATCAAAGAACTTCGGAGTTAAAGCAATTAAAGCCACTCCTAAAACGGTCACCGCGGAAACCGCAATCCCGACCGATAATTTCTTATTGCTGTTCATAAATTCCTTTCCTAGAGCCAAGAGAGGGGCATTTGTCGATTCTCTTGGAACCATGCACAGTCTTTAAGATAGGTTTTTTCTCCCTCACAGGTAACTTTTTCGTTACCTTTTTCATCGTAGTGGAAGCAAACCATACCATTATAGATACCGACACCGTCTGACTCAAGAGCGTACAACGGCATATAGACTTTCTCAGTATATTTACTGATCCGATCAATCGTCTCTTGGTGAGGGAAATCATACCGGTCACCCGCGCAACAAGGAATAAAGACGGTCTTCGGTTTAATGACGTCTAAAAGAACATCGTTACTAGAAGTATTGCTTCCATGGTGCCCGGCTTTAAAGAGATCAACTTCCGGTAAATCGTTATTTTCGACGAGGCTCGTTTCCGCTTTAATTTCCGAGTCACCGGTGAAGAGCATCCGTTTATCACCCTTTTTAAATAAAGTGCAAACCGAGTTATTGTTTTCTTCGCTATCCTTTTTGTCATAGGCGGCTTGGTAAAGAATCTCAAAACTCATATCCCCGCCGAGCTCGTATTCTTTTTGCCCACCATTAACTTCGTAATAACAATCGTGAGCAGTGTAATGTCTCATCCCATTCTCCACCAGTTCATCACGTTTGGCTTTATATTTATTGAGGATTTGGGTGTTTTTCGTCGTGTAGGT
>UQOB01000078.1 GCA_900542595.1 uncultured Mollicutes bacterium
CCGCTCTTCATAAATCGTCTCCTTGGAAAGCGTACGGAAGGAGGTCTTTAATGGTGGTTTCGATCTTATCACCCTTGAGGTTGGCCATGATGATTAAGGCGTCTTCCGGGATCAGTTCGCTTAAGACTTGCCGGCAGGCTCCGCAGGGGGAACAGGGACGGTCAGAATCGGCGATGATACAAATCGCGATGATATCGTCTTTGGTTTTTTCATCCATATAGGCGTTATACACCGCGTTTCGTTCCGCGCACATCGATAAAGGATAGGAGGCGTTTTCAATATTGGCCCCCGGATAGACGGAACCATCCGAGCAAAGCACCGCGGCTCCCACCGCGAAATGGCTATAGGGACTGTAGGATAATTTTCTCGCTTCCTTCGCCACTTCAATTAAATTCTGTGTGTCCATAATCTCCTCCTAATTGCTCTAAGATTCTATCTTGAAGAGGAAACATCACCTCTTCATCTTCTTTTTTCATATGGTCATAGCCTAAAAGATGGAGTAAGCCATGAGTAAAGAGGAAACAAAGTTCCCGGTTAAGGCTATGGCCGTATTCATGAGCTTGGTCTTCCGCTCTTTTAAGGCAGATTAAAATTTCCCCGAGCATCCCGTGATCTTGATCTTTTTTAACGAACGATTCTTCACTTTCATCATCTTCAAAAGCGAAGCTGATGACATCGGTCACCCGGTCGATATTCCGGTACACTTTATTAACTTCTTGGATTTCCTCTTCCGTCACTAAAGAACAATCAATCTCTTTATCGGAATGAATATCTAAAATTTTTTCCGTAATTTCTAAGATCTTTTCGAAATACTTTTCTAAGTCATCCCCTTTAAAAGGGAAGGGAGAAATAAAATCTAAAATCATGCGTTAACTTTAGCATAATTTTAAGTTTTCTTCTATGTATCTACCGCCTTCTTAGCCTTTTAACGGGAGATAGAAACGTTCAAAGAATAAATCCTTGGTCTTTTGATTTAAAGAGTATGACCAAAGATAAATTAAGAAGGGTGAGAGGATTTCTTTTAAACTGATTAACGAGAAAAGTTGGAAGAGGTAGAAATTAAGGCTAAAGTTTTCTTCTAAAAGGACGGGGAAAGCCGCGAAAATTACCGCGAAAACATAGGGTAGGACCTTGCTTAAGGCTTTTTTAAAGGCCATGCGTTCGGCCTTACGGACGATTTTTTCAAAGTTATCCTTTCCTCGCTCGACAAAATCTTCTTCCATCTTTTCCAGTTTAAATTCTTCTTTCTGGCTCTTCTTCTCTAAGATCACTTGAAGCGGCATTGTTAGAACAAAGAACAAAAAGGACACGCATCCAAAAATCCACGAATTTAAGGTAAAAAGGATGAAGAGAACTAAGAAAAATAATAAACTCGGTAAAGCGGAGACAATCGGGCTTAATAACGCCCCTTTAAAAAGGAAATAAAGGCGAAAGTCGTTCTTTAAATCTTTACTAACTTTTAGGGTCCCACTATAGATGTCATCGAAACCTCGTAAGATAAAACGCTGGAGAAAGATCGTTCCAATATTTATTAATAAAAATAAGGATAAGAAGATTAAGAAGTACCAGATGAGGGAAAACTGTTGGTAATAAAAGAAGAAAAGGCCTAATAGGACGGCTTGGAGAAAATTACTTAAGAATAAGAGAAAAGGCCAAAGCGGTTTAATAAAGACAGGTCTTTTGATTTTAACTTTCACTTTTTCTCTTTTAGTAGCAATTCCGTAGATTCCGCTGTAGAGGGCTTTAAGTTTATCAAGGCTTAGCCAATACTTCCCTTTCGCGGGATCAATTATATAAAACATCTCCCCTTTTCTTTTCTTAATGACGATTAAGTGCCCATGTTTCTTCCCGTTAAGCAAAAGAAAAAGCGGGAAGGTATCGGCTTTTTCGAGTTCCTTCTTTTCATCTTTAAAGAATTTTAAATCTAACCCAAGCTTATTAGCTTCATTCACTAAATACTTTAAAGAATGCGGAGTTTTATCTTTAAAAATGTAATACCGATACTTTCTTCTTTTAAAGAAAAGCATCAAAAAGTTCCTAAACGATGCATAGGAACAACTATCTTTTTCCGCTTGAATCACCATACTCTTTTTAGGTGAAAAAAGAGAAAAATGCCCTAATAACAAAAAAAAGGATAAGGAAGGCCTTATCCATTTACGGGTTAAATTACCATTTTTTCCGTCTCGCGAGTTCCGCTTTTTGTTTACGCTTTAAAGCGGTCTTGAGATAGAATTCCCGTTTTTTGGCTTCGAGAAGAATTCCGCTCTTATTGACGCCGCGTTTGAAACGCCGAACGCCTTCATCGAGGGTTTCCCCTTCTCTTAATGTGACTTTAACGGTCAAAAACCTTCACCTTCCTTCCGACGGCATGGATATTAGCATGCTTAACGCGTTTTCGCTAGTATTTTCTTTCGTAATTTAAGCGATTTCTCGCTATATTCAAACTGATAGTTTAGAAAGTATAATAAAAACGAGGAAAATCCTATGAAAAAAGCTTCTTTAACCTTCTTACTTTTACCGGTTTTACTTCTCGCCTCTTAAAAGCGCGTTTCCATCTCACCTTCTCGGATGAACTAAGTAACGCGACATATGAAAATGACGTGATTTCATTGGAGCTTGCCTACACCCGCCACATCTATCTTTCTCTTCTTTAACAAGTAAATATTATTCTTTAAAATAAACTTATGAACCCCGCTTTAAGCATCATCATTCCGTCCTTTCACCTCGGTCCTTATTTAAAGGAAGCGGTTCTTTCTTCTTTAGCGCAAGAAACAACTTACCAATATGAGGTGATCATTTATCTTTCGCTCGACAAAAATGAAGATGCATCGTATCTCGAAGAGCTTAAGAAAAGCTACCCCTTTTTAAAGATTATCTATAACTACGATAAACCGACTAATCCCTTTTTATCTCGCTATTTAGCCGCTAAACAAGCGGAAGGAAAATATCTTGCTTTCCTCGATAATGACGATTTTTTAAAACCGAACTTCGTGGAGAAAATGGTGAGAACGCTTGAAGAAACCAACTCCGACCTCATCCAATGCGGTTTCGCTTATCTTAAGAAAAACAAAGAAAAGAATACCCTTCTCAGAAGAAACAAAATCTATGACCAAAAACAAGCGATGTTAGGCTTGTTACGAGATTCTTATATAAGAGGTTTCTTTTGGAACAAGGTTTATAAAAAAGATCTCTTCTTTAAAAGCCCCTCTCTTTTATTCATAGAAGATGGTTACCTCTTTGAAGATGTCGGGTTTAATTTTTCTTATTTCTTTAAAGCGAGGAAAATCATCACCATTAAAGATGTCCTTTATGTCTACCGAAAACAAAGCCAATCTTTAACTTCGACGAAGAGAGTCATCAATCGAAGTGAAGCCCATCTTTTAATTTTCATTTTATTCGATTATTTCTTAAGAAAGAATGATCCGACGCTCTTG
>UQOB01000079.1 GCA_900542595.1 uncultured Mollicutes bacterium
AATTTCAAATTTATTGATGAAACTTGATTCCCTTATCACCCTTCATCAGCGTAAGTGTGAAAAGCTTAAAAATATTAAATCTGCTCTATTAGATAGAATGTTTGTGTGAGGTGAATGGCTATGTATAGTGATGAATTGATATTTGAACATGATTTAATTGAGCTTCTACGAACTAAAAAAGGATGGAAAAAGGATGTTTTGAAGCGTCCTACAGAAAAAGACCTAATAAAGAATTGGGCAGAGATCCTTTTTAATAACAATCGTTCTATTGATAGGCTAGGGGATTATCCTTTAACTGATACTGAAATGGAACAAATCATTAATCAAATTGAGAAATTAAGTACACCTTTAAAGATTAATGGCTTCATAAATGGTAAAACTTGCTCAATAAAAAGAGATAACCTTGATGATGTAGCCCATTTTGGAAAAGAAATAAGACTTAAAATTTATGATAGAGATGAAATCGCTGCAGGGCAAAGCATCTATCAAATAGCTGAACAACCTATATTTTCAAAGAAGTCGCCTTTACTTCCTGATAGAAGAGGAGATTTCATGCTTCTTATCAATGGTATGCCTGTAATTCATGTTGAACTAAAGAAGAGTGGAATACCAATCTCTCAAGCTCAATTTCAAATTGAAAAATATTCAAAAGAGGGGCTTTTTACAGGGATTTTCTCTTTAATTCAGATATTTGTAGCAATGACTCCTGAAGAAATGACCTATTTTGCCAACCCTGGTCCTGGAGGAGTATTTAACAATAAATTCTATTTCCACTGGGAAGATTTTAATAATGAGATTGTTAATGATTGGAAAAAGATAGCGGACCAGTTTTTATCAATACCAATGGCGCATCAGCTTATTGGCTTTTACACAGTTCCTGATGAGACCGATGGCATCTTAAAGGTAATGAGAAGCTACCAGTATTATGCAGCTAGTAGAATAAGTGATGTCGTTTCAAGAACTGACTGGGAAAGTAAAAGAGATGATAAAGGTGGCTATATTTGGCATACTACTGGTTCAGGAAAAACAATGACCAGTTTTAAAGCTGCACAGCTTATCGCTAATTCTAAAGATGCAGATAAAGTAGTTTTTTTGATGGATAGAATTGAATTAGGAACCCAATCACTACTTGAATATAGAGGGTTTGCAGATGACTCTGATGAAGTTCAATCAACTGAGTCAACTGAAGTTTTAAAGAATAAGTTATTAAGTTCTAATCCTAGTGACACTTTAATTGTTACTTCTATTCAAAAGATGAGTAGGCTTAAAAAAGGTGAGACTTTAACTAATTTAGAAGCTGAAAAACTTAATAAAAAAAGAATCGTTATTATCATTGATGAATGTCATAGATCTGTTTTTGGAGATAGCTTAATCACAATTAGGGATAACTTTAAAAATGCCTTATTATTTGGATTTTCTGGTACACCAATTCAAAAAGAGAATGAGAAAAAATCTAACAATACGATGACAATTTTTGGAAATGAGCTTCATCGTTATAGCATCTCTGACGGTATTAGAGATAAAAATGTTTTAGGATTTGATACATACCAGGTTGAAACATTTGCTGAGAGAGATATTAGAGAAAAAGTAGCATTAGAAAAAGCTAAAGCTAATAGCGTTAGTGAAGCAATAGCTGATGAAAGAAAGAAAAAGATATTCTATGAATATATGGATTCTAAACCAATGGCAAGCTATGTTGATGCCGATGGAAACTATGTAAAGGGGATAGAAGAATATATTCCAAATTCTCAATATGATGACGATAAGCATAGAAAAATGGTGTGTGAGCATATTTTAAAAGATTGGGGATATGTTTCTAGAAATCATAAATATCACGCCATTTTGGCTACTTCATCTATTAAAGAAGCGTGTGCTTATTATAGTATGTTTAAAAAGTTAATGAGTGATGAAGAGAATACTCAAGGATATCCAGTTTTAAAGATTTGTTCACTCTTTGATGAACATACTGATAATAGTGGTGGAGATTTTGAAAAAGAAGCTGCTATTGTAGAAATGCTTACTGACTATAATTCAAATTATGGAACAAATTTCACCATTCCTAGTTACCAAAACTACAAAAAAGATGTTTCTAGACGTTTAGCACATAAAAAACCGTATAAAAATATTAACTATGACACTGGATTAACCATTGATTTATTGATTGTTGTTAATCAGATGCTTACTGGTTTTGATTCTTCATGGATTAATTGCTTATATCTAGATAAAGACTTAGAGTATGAAAATATCGTTCAAGCATTCTCTAGAACTAATCGTTTAAATGACGATGATAAGCCATTTGGAATAATTAAATATTATCGTAGACCTCATACAATGAAAAAAGCTGTAGAAGAGGCTTTTAGAGTTTATTCAGGCGACAAACCTTATGGCATTTTTGTTGATAAGTTAGAAAACAATTTAAAAGCTATAAATGTAAAATTTGGTGAGATTAAGTCATTATTTGAATCTAATGGCATTCAAAACTTTGAATCTAACCCATCATCAAAAGAAGATAAGAATAAATTTGTATTGTTATATAACGAATTATATCGACTATTAGAAGCATCGAAGGTTCAAGGCTTTAGATGGAGCAAATTAGTCTATAAATTTCCTCATGGCGAACAAAAAACTACAGTCGAAGTTGAGTTAGATGAAAACACATATAACATTTTGCTAGTTAGATATAAAGAGCTATTTACTTCTCAAAGCGGAGGCAGTGGTGGGGATGATATACCTCCATATGATGTAAATCCTACCTTAGTGACATCAAGTGCAGCTAAGATTGACCACGAATATATGGAAGCTAAGTTTAAAAAATACATTAAAGAGCTTCAAATCAATGGAAGCGATAGTAACTTAGTTCATGCTTTGCTTAATGAAGTGAGAAAGACTTTTGCTTCCTTAAGTCAAGAAGATCAGAAAATAGCTAATATCATAATTCACGATATTCAAAGTGGTGATTTAAAAATTGGTGAAGATGACACATTCTTAGATGTCCTTAATTCATATAAAAACACTAAAAAAGATGAGAATATTCGTGAATTTAGTAAACGATGGGGTATTCCTGAAACTGAACTAAGAAAATTCATCAAAGATAATAGTAACTATAGAAATATTAATGAATACGGAAGATTAGATAATTTGATGAGCGTTACTGATATTCAAGTTGCTATTGACTATATGGTTCGTGTTTATAATCAGAGATTAAATAGAATTAAAGCAAATAAGAAGATAAGAGATGAATTAAAAGCTTTCTTAGGTTCTAATTGTATGGAACTTGATGACTAATTCTTGGGAACAGCGTAAGTACGAAGATATAGGAACT
>UQOB01000080.1 GCA_900542595.1 uncultured Mollicutes bacterium
GTCTTTCGTCTTCTGATAATCCATTAGTGCTAAATAAGTATTCAGACCAATTAACTATAAAAGCGACTTTTTTCTTTTTGTCGATGATGTTCTTATAGATAACATTCATGATTTCAGCAGGTGTTTTAAATAAGCCTTGCTGAACAGTAGTTTCCTTTCCCCCTTCATCATCGCCTAAATCATAACTATCACCACTAACATTAACTTCATCTGTAAGAGTTAAATCATTTACTGACCCAGTCGCTCCTTCAACTCTATCCCAGTAAACAATATCTTGATAATTCATCTCTTTAAACATTTGCTCGAGATATTCTCTTAAGGTGACAATTTTCTTTTTCTCATCCAGATAAACATCACCAATATTTCCGTCAATAATGACACACTTTTTAATACCAGCATTTCTTCTAATTTTGTTAAAGCTATTTTGTAAAGACATAAACCTTCCTCCTAGTTAGTTCCTTTATTTTTATTAATATATTGATATTTTTGAGTTTGAATCTTATCAGGATTACTCCAAGTTACTTCTTCATGAGTTATATCAATATCATAGATATTCTTAAGATCTTCTAAAAATGGGGTGATATCCTTTTTGCAAGCTTGACCTTCATACTTATCAAAGTGATACATGAATTTGCCATTTAACTGAATTTCAAATTCGGCAACTTGACCACTGGCCTTTAACGCAACAAGCTTAACTATATTTTTATTTTTATCGATTTTTAGATTGTGTTTAGTATCAACAACAAATCCTCTATCCTTAATGGCTTTAATAATGATTTTAAGTGTATCTTTTCTAACTTTTTCTCCAGCTATTGCTTCATTTACAACTTTATTCGCTTCATCTATAGAGCTTACATTACTAAGTACATCATCTGAAACACCTTGTTCTTTAAGCTCTTCTTTATAAGAGTTAATGATTTCACCTTGTTTTTCGTATAGTAATGAATCATAGCTTGATTTGCCTTTATTAAGTAATTCTTTGAAAGATAGTAATTTATTTTCTTCCTTAATTGCCTCTTCATAAACGAGTTCTCTTAAAGAAAGATCATCAATTTCATTTATCTTGTTAAGCAGATCGCTAGAGATATCAATTACACCATTTGCCTTATCTCTTAAGCTTTCTGCGCTTCTATTACCAGCTTCCATGAGCTCCCTATTAATCATTTCATCAATAACCGCTAGCTTAGAACCTGTTAAATCATTAACTAGATTAGTGAGTTTTACTGTTTCAGCGTTCATTGTCGATTGCATTTTTAAAAACTCTTGATACTCAGAACTATGATTATTGACTGCATAAGCTCTAACTTCTTTATATTTTTCAAGCATTCTTTTAAAAACATTGATTTCATTGCTAATTTTTTCTTTGCTCTCTAATAAATATTGCTCATATTCTCTAATTTTAGTATTAATCAAAGAACCTGCTGTATCATTGATTCTCTTTAAAACTCTATCAATTCTACATAAAGAGTGAACAGCTGCTTCGCACTGTGCTGCGCACTGAATACTTACACCCTGATAATCAACTATAACTTGTCGGCTCATTACTCCTTTTCCTCCTTTTTCCCTAATTCAAATATCTCACTATTCCACCTTCTAAGATCTTCAACTTTAAAGTTTGAAGAACGATCTTCAGGATGAACATATGCATTTCTATTTTCTCTAAAATCATGTAAATCAGTAGCAACGCTTCTTTCAATCAGCTTATTCTTTCTAGCTTCGCTTAACATGTCAGAAAGTTTCCCATTTAAAGAGAATTTAGTTTTTAAAATACTCTCTAATTTTGTCGCTAGATTAACAAACACGAATTGGTAATCGCCTCTATCAATTTTATCCGATATTAATTTTTCACTTATTTTATTAGGATTCTTAAGAGCTTCTTCTTGAATATTAAAGTCATCATTAATTTTCCCAAAAATAGTCATGAAATTATCATACTCATAGAATAAATCTTCATTGGCATTTTTAAAGATTTGAATTGAGTTCTGCAACTTTTTTGCTGTTAAGTAGGTGTTTTTAAATATATTTCTATCAACTTTTTCTTCATCAAAAATGTAGTCTTTAAGATCTTTTATTTGAGTGATATTTTTTAAACTTTTTAAATTACTATCAAAGTTGATAAGGTCATTTAATGATTTGTCACTAGAATTACGCTTTTTTAAAGCTTCAGGTACTGGATTAAAATATAACGATACAAGTTCTTTATTGAAGTTATATTTAACTAAAAGTTCATAGGTTGAAAGAGTATCTACACCACCAGCAATTAAGGCTTGATCCATTCTTTTTAAAGTCTCATCTTCTTTTAGATTTAATAATTTAGGAATCCATGATGTGATTTTTAGAAATGTTTCTAAGTTATTTTTGCCTAACAATTTAAAATATGCATCGTAGTTTAAATTTACTATTTCTTTAAACTTATTAGAGATTTCAGGAGTAGATAATGTTATATCTTTAATACTATTCAATAAAACTAAGTTATCTTCCGGAGAATCTTTTAAATAGCCTTTTAATACATCTAGTCCAATTTTAAAATCATCAACAATATCACATAATCTAATTACCATTGAATAGTTATCTAAACTAAAATCTTTCAAATTGTGCTCGATATAAGAGCTGATTATTGATTGAATTTCAGATTGAGGAACTTTTTCTTTTATAACCAAAGGAATATTAGTAATACCTTTATCACCATTATTAAAAGCAAATATTCCTGGTATATACGAAAAACTTTCACCACTCCTATCAATAGTTATGAATTCGCAATTTGAAGAATAACTATTTAATTCTTTATTTGCTACAACACTTAAATTCTTTTCTTGACTCTTATAGTTTCCTTTAGTTATCACTAATACATATTTTTTGTTTAAGATATTTTTCAAGTCTTTAGGAATAATTACACTATCAAGCTGATCTAAATAGTCAGTTAACTTCAAATTATTAGCATAGGCTGAATCAAAGTTAAATTTTGTTTTATAACTAATAGCTTTATTAATCATCTCAATG
>UQOB01000081.1 GCA_900542595.1 uncultured Mollicutes bacterium
TATTGCGAAATATCATTGATAAAATCAGTATCAGAGAGGAGAAACTATTTTGAACGACGTTTGGAGACTACTCTAGGGTTGAAAAAGGATGGAGATATACCTTTGGAACAAAGAGTAATGATGCGCCTTGGAAATTCATTTTCCACAAGAGTGCTGGTGCTGATGGTTTTGATAAGGCAAAGAACGTTTTAGTGTCGCTTCTTAGAAGTAATGAACATATTGATAATGTGTACCTTACCTCACTAAAAGAAAACTACATTGGTAATTGCGAGGCAAATAACTTATTTGATTGGCGCTACTACTTTATTAAGTATGATGTCTTTAGACCAGATAGATATGGTAAATACTGGATCAAAGATAATAACTACTACCTGATTTATGCAATGGTTACTCAAAGTAAGCTTTCAGAATATGCGTATCAGCCATTTTTGAAAGTTGTCGATTCTGACCACCTTGATAAAGCAAATACGGGCCAAAGATTAAAATATGACAACAGATATGTTTATTGCGAAGGAAATGCTTTTGTCATCAAAGATGAAAATGATGAAGTGGTGGAAACCATTTCTATTCAGCAAAATGAAGAAGGTGTTGATACTGAAAATAGAATAGAAAAGTATCTAGCCACCCCAAAATCCCTGTAAAACACATGGTTTTTTGATAGCCTCTAGGTTAGGCTAGGTTATAGTCCACGTGGATTACTTCGCATGACCAAACAGTAGCCCATAAATTTGCTGATCACCTTTATGTTATTGAAGATCACAAACTAAAAGAAATATCTGATAAAGAAGTTGAAACAAAAGAAGAGATTAAAAGTAAAGACGTAAAGGGGAGCTATCTTCCTCTTTGGTCATTCGGCTTTAAGAAAGCTTTCACTAAACCTCTTTTTAGCATTCTATTAACAATTCTTTTTATCATATCGGGGGCTGTCTTGACTGTTTCTGGTTTTTTCCTTTCCAATAAGGATATTGATTTTAGATCTTATTTCCTCGAAACGAATGGTAGCCCAACTTATTCATATAATGAAGACATTAAAACCAACGATGATCCTCTAGAAAAGTTTTCCGAATTTGAGTTCGAATTTTTTCCTACTGTGGCATTGGAAGAAAAAACCATGTACACTCCGATGTACACGCTTAATTTAGCTATCAACGAATTTTTGCCGGAAGCCTGGAGAATAAGTGATATTGAAACTGCTGAAATCCATCCGACTACCGGGTATTTTACGGTTGGAGAAAGCTTTGAAGACATAATTATCTCTGTCTATATGGCAGAAAATACTCGTGATTCGCTGAAGAATAACAGCCATACTTATGTCGATATTGGAAGCGATTTACAAGTTAAATATACAGATAGCTATGGTGATCTTTATTGGGCCGTTTTCCACGTTGCAGGGTTTTATAAAACGTCTGGGCGGATATCGGATGATATAAGCGGCTTTCCTTTGGTAACAAGCCTTGAGAATTTTGAAATTCTTTTCAATAGAATCGGTTTTGCAAGCAAAGGAAAAGAATATACCTCTTTCGTGAATGAGTTTAATGTTTTTGGCTATAGATACGCTACAGATGATATGCCAAATTTATGGGATATCAGTGTCCCCGTGTATCAATATTTAAGCCCCTCGCATATCGATTTAGAGTTCTATCCTTGGGAAGAAACAGATTTACCAAAGGACGAATTTGTTGTCCGATATATCGGAAAATTCCCAGAGCATAAAGGGGAAATCATGGTTTCTGATTCTTTTTTTCTTTGGCTTTCCGGCTATGAAGATTATTACAAATATTTCGATTATACCTTCATTGGGGGTCACAATAATCCGGATCAAATATTAATTGAAAAGCAACTGTTCGAAGAATGGAAAACACATATTCAAACTTTCTATCCCCGGGGCTTCCTTATACCTTTGGAACATCACCATTTTCTTATTTAAGCGATGAGCTTAAAGAAAGTTCCTTTACTGTCGTTGGGTACTATACGATTTTCGGGCCAGAAACAATGGCAGAAGGGGAGACGATCAGATATGAACTCTACGCTCCATTTTTGTTAAGCGAAGCAAAATTTGATGAGTGTTTTAATTGGTCATGTTTAAGAGCCGGTCTATTTGATGCCTCCATGCATGCGACAGGGCATTATCTAAGCACTCACCTGAAAAAAATTTATAACGAAAAAGTTAAGCTTCCTGATCTTTTAACTATTTTCAATATATGAATTAACTCGTTATTTAATCCATCAAGCGAATCTTCCCTTTGCCTCTTCCGTCAACATTTAATTCTTCTCGCTTTCTATCTCTCAGAGCAAATAAGACATAACTCCTATTCTTTATACCTTGAGCTACTCTCTTTCGCGGAAAATAAGTATCACCGGCAAAAGCAAGACCCGAGGCTCACCTATTATTTAGCGAAATACCCTCATTTTTCCTTCACGGAAGTCAAAAAGAAAATGGATGAAGAAGATCCGGTATATTAGTTTGTATTTATGAGCGAGAAACCACTATAATCAAGGCATGGAAAAAGTTGGAACCATTGTTCATTTAGATTCCTTCACCTTAGTGGGGAAAACCTTTAAAAAGGACCTCATCGGGGATAACTATATCTCAGAAGGGTGGTCGGAAATTGAACGGAGCTTGCCGCTTCTGATGGAGGCTTGTGAAAAGGGGAATTTTACCCCGAGTTTGTACGGTATCGCGTTCGACGATAATACCTATTTTGCCGGTTTAAAAATCCTCGTCTTTACAAAAGTTTTACCAGGTAGTTTCACCCTCTACCGAGTAGAGGAAGGGACTTATTACCGTTACCCATATCTTGAAAGCTATGAACTAACGAAAGAAAAGGCCCTGCGAGAGATTAAAGAACAAGGCTATGAAGTGGTGGGGCCGATCATGGAACACGAGGGCGATGATGAGGCG
>UQOB01000082.1 GCA_900542595.1 uncultured Mollicutes bacterium
GAGTGAAGTGAAAAATATAACCGATATTCCCCCCCCCCTGACAAGCAAAAAGATTACGACAAATCAGAAAAAGGTTGACATCCGAACGGATTTATGTATTGGACGTTAATTTCCGATTTTTGTTTTTCTTTAAAATTGGCCGTTTACTATCGATGGTTTCTAAATTATTCAAGGATAGATTTCAAAATGATTTTTCTCAATTGTAAAGAAGTTAAAAATTGTAAGCGTTTTTTAGTTAAGATAGTCAGGAAGAAGAACGTTTTTCTTCCGCATATGAAGATTGTCTTCAAAGTATTTTTTATCAATTTCTCGTTCTTTATTGATCTCGTCTTGAATCATTTTTTGCACTTTTTTGGCGACTTCCGGAGTATTCCCGTCTTCAAAATCTTCCTGAGTTAAGGGCTTTAAATAATCCACTTGCACTAAGTAATGACGGTAACTGTGTTTCTTTGAGAAAACTCTAAAAGTTCCATAAATGGCAACGGGAAGGATCGGGTGCCCGCTTTTTACCGCTGCTTTAAAGCTCCCGGGGTGGAAAGGTAACAAAGGTTCATCGGGATTCTTATTTCTTGTCCCTTCGGGGAAGATTAAATAAGAAACATAATTTTCTTCAAGTTTATCCGATAAATCCTTGATAATCTTAATTGATGTTCTTAGATTTTCTCGATCTAAAAAGAAGCCTTCTAAGCCTTTAACCACCATTCCGATTAACGGATAGTGTTCGGTTTCTTTTTTGGCGACCACGCTTAAAGGTTGGGGATTATGCCCCACTAATACTAAGGGGTCTAAGTCACTTAAGTGATTGCTGACCATTAAGTATTTTTCTTTTCCATATAAAAGCTCTTTCGCTTGTTTATCATACCGGTACACCACTTCAATATGAAAAGCCTTAAAGATTTTATCGATTAAGTATTGGTAACGCTTCAAACGTTCTTCCAAGGTATAACGTTCCGGGTGTTTCGCGTACCTCCTCAAAGGCAACCAATGCCAAAGAAGTAACGGCACGATTTTAAAGATAACTCTCAACCATTTTTTCATGCCGTTATTCTACCATATATAATGGCCATTAATAACGCGTTTCAAAGATTTCGCAAAAGAGGTAAATCCCGATATCGCTTTCTTTTTCGAGTCGAGCTTTAATCACCACTTCTTGCCCGAGTTTCGCTTTTTTAAAGGTGTTTTGGGCTAAGTACCCCACTCTCACCGGAAAGCTATCGACCTTGAACTTTCCGTTGACCTCGGGAAGTAATCTTTTCACTTCCACAAGACGCGTGTTTTCATCGACAAAGTCACCTAAAACACCGCTTAAAAAGACGCTGCTTAACATATAAAATCCCCCTCTTCCCTAAGGGGCTTTAGACTACTTTTTAAGAGCGACCGCGATGCAGCTTCTCGGGGGTAACAAAAGATTCTGGACCTTAACCCCAGCGTTTTCGACGTCCCCGGTCACATCTAAGAGCAAGAGATAATCTTTCTCTAAGGTGATGTTCTTCTTTTCACCTGTCGGGTTGAAGAAAAAGATGACCTTCTGATAGGGATGAAGTTCGTTATCTTCCTCGAGAATAACTTTTAAGACCCCGTAATAGTCCTCGAAGTTAACGAGGGGGGCAATCGCCCGAGGGTCATAGAGATGGAGAGCCTTAAAACGTTTTCTAAAACCGATTAGAGACCTAATGTAATCATACATCTCTCTCCGTTCCTCGAGGAGGCGATATGAAAATTTGTTATATAAATCCCCCATATTGTGGGTGTTATGTTGCCCAAATTTACTCTGAGCGATTTCTTGCCCCATATGGATAAAGGGAATCCCAAAGGAAAGTAAGACGAACGCGGCACCCAACTTACAAAGCTCACACTTCGTTTCACTACTATAGTCATGACGCCTGTCCGTTAAAACGTCATAAAGGACCTTATCATCATGGCATTCGACGTAATTGATAGTTTGAAGGGCATTTAAGAACTTCGGACCCCTATTTCCGTATTCAAGGCACGAACCTAAATAAGAATATTTAAGGTCATTATATTTGGTATAGTCTTCCGCTAAAAAGGCTTTGACGGCTTCTCTGAAGATATCGTTAAAGAAACCGAAAGTAGGGAGGAGTCTTGCGTTATCCATCGTCCCTAAAGGTACTTGCACTTCGCCCCCCATATTCCAGCCTTCCCCGTACACCATAAATGACGGGTCTTTACTCTTCCCGTATTCATAGATTTCTTCGAGGGTTTGGGTATCAAGAATCCCCATTAAATCGAAACGGAAACCATTGACGTGATAGATGTCGATCCAGAATTTCGCGCTATCGACGATGAGTTTTCTCACCATCGGACGTTCACTCGCGACGTCATTTCCGCACCCACTAGTGCTGGCCACTTTTCCGTTATATCTCTTTCTAAAGTAATAGTTCGGAACAATCTTTTCAAAAGATGAGGTTTGGTAATCATAGACATGGTTATAGACGGCATCCATGATGATTCGAATACCATTTTGGTGATAAATCTGCACCATCTTTTGGCATTCTTTGATGCGGCTTAAAGGATCATTGATATCGGAGCAATAACTGCCTTCCGGCACAAAATATTGTTTCGGGTCATAACCCCAGTTATAGCTATTAAAGGGATTTCTTTCATCGATGGTGGAAAAATCATAGAACGGCATCAGCTGTAAATGAGTGATTCCTAAACTCTTAATATAGTCTAAACCTGCTGGTAAACCATGAGTGGTCGTTCTCTTTTCTTCAACCATTCCTAAGTATTGAGCTTTATGGACAATATTAGTGTGTTTATCGATAGTGAAGTCTCTGACCGAGGTTTCGTAAATTATCGCATCGGCGTAGCTCCTATACATCGGAAGA
>UQOB01000083.1 GCA_900542595.1 uncultured Mollicutes bacterium
CAGGGCTTGAACCTGTGACCTAACCCTTATAAGGGGTTCGCTCTAACCACTGCGCTAATGGTCCAAAAGCGTAGTTATTATACCCTACCTTAACTTTTCTACAATGCGGGAATTGTTTTCATGGTGTAGATGGTGAAATGGGGATTATCGATTGTTTCTATCGGGCTATAGAGCTCATTGATTGTTTCCCCGAAATCGACCATCGTCGCTTCGAGTTTCCCGACGAGAAGGTAAAATGGACATTCTTCTTTGAGGTAATTGTTCGTTTCTTCAATCACTTTTGGATTACTTTTACCCCACCAGCTTTGGTTAGCGAAGTAGGGGAAAGAACTTTCGACCCCCGCAATTAAATAAACCGCCGGGTCACAGTTTACCGCGAAAAAGTCTTCGTCATTTAGTTTATCAAGTGGAAGTTCTTCGACGGCTTTTTTAATGCTTAAGCTATCACGATAGGAGAAGTTCGTCACCCCGAAACTATAGTAGCCGCTGACGAAGACGAGAGCGATGATAGATATCGCGGTCACAGGGATAAAGTTAAGTCTCTTCGTCCATTTTAAAGAAAGCTTTGTCTTTGATAAAAGGAAGACGATATAAGAAGACAAGAAAGATAAAGCGCTGAAGTAGTAGTGGGTGTATTTGGCGATTAAAAGGTAACAGAAAAGAGTGACACAGAAGACGACAAAATACATTTCTAATAGGTCATATTCGACGTTTTCTTTCTTTTTAAATTTAAGGTAAGAAAGAAGAATTAAAGTAAAGACAATGATGATCCCAATCTGATTGATGAGCCGTTCCAGGTCAAAAGTGCTACTTAAGACGTAAGAGGCGTTCCCTAAATAGATAGCGGAAAACATTTCTTTTAAGAAACCGACGTGGATAGCCCAAGGGAGGATGATGATAAAGGGAATTAATAAACCAGCGATTGCGATTAAAACATTAAAGAGGAGATTTAAATCTTTCTTGTGCCGCGCCCAATAGACGATGTAATAAATCGCAATCGCGGCCCCCCACATCGCATCGGTAGGACGGGAATTTAAAGCTAAACCCATCTCGAGACCGAGGAAGAAGGAACCGATGAGGAAGGCTTTATCGCTATTTGTTTTGATGCCTTTGGTATAG
This sequence comes from uncultured Mollicutes bacterium, assembly GCA_900542595.1. GTDB lineage: Bacteria > Bacillota_I > Bacilli_A > RFN20 > CAG-826 > UBA4951. The sequence continues at coordinate 1,120 of UQOB01000083.1, forward strand.
AAATATAAGGGCAAAGTGATAAAAGGCATCAGCCATTCGCCTTCCGCGTTTCCCCCTAAAAGGCAGAACAGAAACAAGGAATAAATAAAGATAGCTAAAATCGGGTGATATGGGTTATCGGACCAGAGTTTAACGGTTAAATATAAGAAATAAAGGGTAAAAGCGAGGTAGATAATTTGGAGCAGAAAAACCCCATACCGACCACCTAAAACCACTCCGAACGCGTTTATCAAAACATGATACAAACCCTTATGATCGTAGAACTCGATATAAGGGATTTTACCGCTCACTAAGGCGTAACCTTCATAGAGAAAAAAGTTACTATCGAGATTGATGCTATCGACATTCGTTAAGGGGTAAATAAAAGAGGTTGAAGTGCTAAAAAAAGTGATGACTAAGAAAGACCAAAGAACCACCCAAAAGATGAGATTAATCCTCGGGAATTTAGTTTTAAAGTTCCAGTAGAAATCTTTGATTTTAGCCATGGATCATCAAGTGGAAGCACTCGCAATTTTGTGCCGTTTGTATTTTAAGTTGACCGATGAGGTTTTGACAACTGGGAACCGCTTTCGTTTTGAGGTAAAAAGAGAGTACTCCGTTGACTAAATGAAGTTCGGTGGGACCAATGATTTCTAAGGGTCCAATAGTTGTTAATGTAACTTTTGAACAATCGTTATTCACGACGCTTCCATAGTTATCGACTTTTCGAATGGTGATTCGCATGACGTCATAACTTTCTTCATTTCTTAAAAGTTGTCCCGGGGTATCAAAATAGTAAGAAGACTCTTTATCTTCTCCGAAGATTTTGCTCCGCATCAGTTTCCGGTCTTTGTAAGCCTTAAAAGCGATATTAAAACCTTCTTTCTCTTTTAAATCTTGGTAACCCATAAGAATAGTTCTCAGGTGCCTGGGGCTCATATCGTGTTTTCTTAAAAGTTTCTTAACTTGGAGAACCTCAAAGAAGTTTAATTTTGATTTCACGTTCTCGTCTTGGGTCGAAAAGATCTTTTTAATCTTATGGATTTCCCGGTTATTAAAGCCGTTTCTTCTTAAAAGAGTGGAACTGAAATCATTGATGACAATTGGGGGATGTTTTAAACCATTAAAGACTTTATGATTAGCGGGGAAAGCATCGATAAACTCATCATTGATATAGAGTTCGACATAATCAGCATCGGTGAAACAGATGAGCGGTTTATTCTTTAAAAGATTATCTTGGTTGGGGTAATTACTGACCCAGAAGAAGGGAGAGGGATCGGTTAAACTGAGGAAGGAGAAGGCGAGCGATTTATTGCACCTCCCTAAAGTTAAAAGGGAATCGAGGTGACTTTCTTTTTCACATCTAGTAAAGGAAGAAAAAATATAGGCCCAGGGCTTCTTTTTCGTTTTAACGATATCGAAGGCCTTCAATTGCCTTAAAGCCTCTTTCGTCTCTTTGTCCAAAGTCAAATCCTGTCCTTCTTTAAAAGTTAAATCCCCGATGATTAAAGAGTGTTTCCTTAAAGAAGAATATCGAACTTTACCCTTTTCATTCTTTTGAAGAGTAGAGAAGTGAGAGAAACGATTTTTATCGAATTTAACAAGTTTATCTGTGATTAAGAGCTTATCGGTTTTCTCTAATAATTTAATAAAGGAAGTGGGAACATCATCCCCAAAATATCCGAGGACGGAAGGATGGTTAACGGTGCTAAAGAGGTAACGCTTATTAGTATCTTTA
>UQOB01000084.1 GCA_900542595.1 uncultured Mollicutes bacterium
ACACATGCTGTTTTCTGGTTGTTTTCTGGTTGTTTTCTGGTTGCTATAGAACTATAATAATTAGCGAGGTGATATTGAGATGCTTATCGATGAAAATGACAAATTAGAATATAAAGAAAAAGTTTCAAATTCTTTACCAAAAGAGATTGTTTCTTTTTTAAACTCTGAAGGAGGAACAATATTAATTGGCGTAAACAAAAAGAATGATCTTGTTGGTATTATTAATATTGACGAAACTATGCGAGAAATCTCGGATATCATAACCGATCAAATTTCCCCGCGTTGTGTTTCTTTTGTAAAACAATTTCATGAAATAATAGATGGTAAAAATATTATTAAAATTGAAGTAAAAAAAGGCAATCAGTTATTTTACATAAAAAAATACGGTCTATCAGAAATGGGGTGCTATATAAGAATAGGCTCTTCTTGTAAAAGTTTAACACCTGAAGAAATAAAGGAGAGATTTATCAAGTCGTTATCAAATATTACAACGAGCATTGTTGACATTCCTTCTAGAAAAAGTCATCTGACATTTCAAATATTAAAAAATTATTTGCTGTCGAATAATAATCATATTTCAGATGATACTTTTTTAGAAAACTATCATTTGCTAACAAAGGAGGGGCAATTTAACTATTTAGCAGAAATTTTAGCCGATAAAAACGACATTGTTATAAATGTTGCAACATTTGCCTCCTCGGATAAAACGAAATATTTAAGAAGAGAAGAATTTGGTGGAAAATGTTTGTTATTGGCAATGGAACAAGCGAAAAATTATGTGAATTCAATTAATCAAACGTTTGTAGATGTTACAACAACACCACGAAAAGAAAGAAAAATGTTTGATACTGAGGCGTTTGAACAAGCGTGGATTAACGCATGTGTACACAACAAATGGAGTGAAAGCAACCATCCAGGCATATATGTTTATAGCGATCGCTTAGAAATCGAATCGTTTGGTGGTATACCTAGCGTTTTAACTAAGGAGCAATTCTTACGTGGCAAAAGCGAGCCGGTAAATAAAGAACTATTTGATATATTTAGAGCATGCGATTTCGCTGAAGAAAGTGGTCACGGTGTTCCTTCGGTTGTTAAAGTTTATGGTGAAGAGGCATATATTTTTTCTGAATATTTCATCGATGTGGTAATACCATTCAATAGAGAAGGTTTTGATAAGACAACCAGAAAAACAACCACGACACAACCAGAAAACATAGAAGAGGAAATAATTCAACTAATTAAAAATAATGGAAATATTTCGAGAAAAGACATGGCAATTGTTTTGCATAAAACAGAGGGAAGCATTAGGCATTATCTAAAAAAATTACAGGAGCAAAAAATTATCAAGCATTCAGGGCCAGACAAAGGCGGCTATTGGAAAATAATCAAATAAAAATAAGAATAGAAGATTTTTCTTAAGACATTAAAGGCGTTCGCTTTCCAATTTTGAGGGCATTTAAGGCGTTTTCCAAGCACAGAACGATAAAACTTGCCGATTAGTTCGGCATTTTTTATTTTTTAATCACTCTTTTCTTTATTAAAATAACAACAAGGAATTAATCATGAAAGATTCTAATCAGTGCTTCTACCATAAATTTATCAATGAAGATAAATTCCAGGCATTAGGGGATTACAAAATTTATCAAAAGTTTTGGGTCTCCGCTTTTTCTATCCCATGCTTTTCTTTGTGTGCGGTGACCTTCCCGACCTTTATCGGGTATAACTTCCAAAATCTTTTCGCGACCATCATGTTTTGTTTTACCCTTCTATGGTTCTTTTTCTTCCTTTATTTCACAGTTAAGTTTCTTTGTTTGGATCATATATACAAAGTCTTTAAGAAGAAGTGGCAACCCTATCTTTTGGTGTCTTTAATCCTTGTTTTGACTATAGTTCTTATGGTTCTCCCTGTGTTCACTGTCACCCAGCTTAGCAATAGTGATACCTTCTTTCATGTATCATTAAACCCAGCTTTTTATTTTTTGATCTATTGTCCGCTTTTTATTGGATTAATTTTCTTTTATTACTACGCTTTTATGAAGTGTTTTGCTAAGTATATGAACCTCTATAAAAAGAAAAGACAATAAGACCTAAAATCTTATTATCTTTGCAAATATTGAGAATATTTTGTGTTTTTTAAATTATTTATCAAAGTTAATGATCGGTTTTTCTTCTTTTCGTTCGTCGAAGGGGTAGTGATCTAAATAGTATTTATAGACATCATCATAGGCCTTGATATGAAGGCTTTTACGGACCTCATTAATGTGCCATGGCTTGATAGGGGCCCAGAAACGAGCAATTCTTCCGGGGAAGTGTTGGATGACCGTATCTTTCCGGCATTTTCTTTGAGAGTTATAGATTTCCGGGAGTTCTAACCAATCTTTGACTAGCATGTTTAAGGCGCTTTGATCAGGGAAATAGAGAGTCTTTTCTTTTAAGACATCTAAAGCCCGGTCAAAGAGTTTTGTCTCTTGAATCTTTTTCGCATTTAAGAACAATACTCCCGCGTTAAAGTAGTGTTCCCCGATATAGTATCGGCCGAGATAATCGGGGACCGCTGCGAGTTCATAATTGGTCATATCGTAGGTCTTATAGAAGGTGGCTAAGTCGTTATGGATGAGAATGTCGCAGTCGAGGTAGAGGAGATTATCAAAGTCTTCATGGACGAGTTTAAAGAAGAATAACCTTAACATCGTG
>UQOB01000085.1 GCA_900542595.1 uncultured Mollicutes bacterium
TATTCAAAGACAACACAACCGGGCGATGAAAGGGAATGAAGATTCTTGCTACGTTAAAACTTTGTCCTTTAAGCAGGACGTTAAAATCTTCTTCTTAACTTTTAAAGTGATATTTGGTGGGGATTAATTTCGTTTATCATCCCCGTCCCGACTCCCATAATCATTGAGATTCGGTTTTTCATCCGGTTTCTTTTCTTCCGGCTTTGCTTGTTCAGGGGTCGGATTTTCTTTTTCTAAGTTATCGAGTTCTTCTTTTTGTTTCTTAAGGACTTCTTCTAACCGTTTCGATTCTTCTTCATTTAACTGTTGATAGTTCCTAAGTTGTTGAAGCGTTATAGCGGCCATATCTTTCACGCTTTTATTAAAGGATGGGAGATAGTAATCAGTGAATAAAACTAAGACTAAGAAATGGATCGGGAGATAGAAAATGATGAATAAAAGGCCCCCGAAGATACCGCAGGATGAGGCGACATCTAAATGGGTGGGGAAAATAAAGAAGCCGGCAAGAGAGCCAACGATGTAGCCCACGAAAGTGATGACTAAGAAGGGCCAATAGTTCTTATAGAAGGTTTTAGTGTATTCTTTTCCCACCTGTCTCTTAGTGAAGTTTTTAATCTGATAAGTTCCTTGAACTGAAACGCTTTGGAAGGCGAAACGGATATTGACATGGAGGGAATTAACGGAGTAATACCACATGAGGAACATAAAGATGATGCCCCCGTTCACCACTTGGACAGTATAGGCAAAGACTTGAATGGGGTAATTGGTATTGAAAAGCTGTAAAGCCGCTTCCGTGTCATTAGCTTGGATAGCCGCTAATAAACTATCCATCGCGGTCTTAAAATCAGGATAAGAATAATACATCGTCACCCCGGTAAGTAACCCAAACAAGTTAGCGGTCAAAATATAAATCAATAAGGCGATAAGAACACTCTTAAGGATTCGGTAAACACCGTTAAATTGCCGGGAGAAATATTGGAGGTAGACCCGGAAGAATTCTCCCGCTGTTCTCGGAATCGCGTTTTCGTTCTGGGAGCAGCTGCTCACCACCACTTGTAAGGCGAAAGTGAAAGGGAGAATTACTAAAGGAACGCTTAAGATAAAAGTCCAAGGAAGCACCACTCCCAAAGCCCCGAAAGCGAGAACGATAATTAAATAACTTAAAAGAATTGGAAGGATTTTTACGAAGATTTTACGATATTTCTTAATGGCTAAAGCTAAAAGATTGGTCTTATTAGCAGTTTGGGGATTAAGCCCTGTCACTTGTTCATTTTCCATCATTCTTACTCCTCAATTCCGCTAAGTCATGGATCGTTTGCCATAACTGTTTTTTGACGAAAGGGGTGACATCTTCTTTCTTTTCAAACGAGGTCACCACCTTTTCGAGTTTATTTGCGGGCACTAGTAAACTATTGCCCTTATTGTTTTGGTATTGCGATAAAAAGCAATCGCTATTGATGAGGACAATCCCGATAAAGAACGAGCTATTGATGCCGCTTTCTAAACTTAAACGATCGACTGCGAATCGGTTTTCATACAAGGGATTGACCACATCTCTTTTTTTATTGCCTTTCACGTAATTGACCCACTTTTGGTCATTGGGTTTTACATTGACCGCTCCTTCAAAGTAACGATCAGTGATGACGTAGATATATTTATCGCCGCCGATGATGTGGTTGATACGGACACTATCTTTACTCCCAACCTTTAAGGTTAAGTTATTGACGAGATAATAATCACCATTCCTCGCCACCCTCATCACCGCATTATAGAAATAACGGAGCTTATTTTTCTTGTAATAAAGTCTTCGAATGGGATTAAAGAAGAATAAGAAAAAGAAGGCTACCACTAAAAGGATGATTAAAAGGACAAAGATGGTCAGTCTTACTTCGTTTGGCATTTAAGGTATTCTTCCGCAGTTTTAATAGCGATTTCAATCATTTCATTGAGACCGGTTTGTCTTTGTTCACTGGTGAGCTTTTCACTGTTATTGATGAAAGAATCGGTGACGGTACAAAGGCAGAGGGCTTTCTTACGGAGTTCCGCGGCGGTTTGGTATAAGGCGTAGCTTTCCATTTCAACACCCAGGATACCGAGGTTCGCCCACTTCTTCCAGTTATCGGGCCGGTGATCATAGAAGATATCGCAAGAGACGATGTTTCCGACGTGGAAGGGTTTTTTAAGGGCACGAGCGCTATTGACAGCTTTTTCTAAGAGATCAAAATCCGCTATCGCGCTGTAAGTTCCACCAAACAAATTCCATTGACCCATCCAGTTACTATCGGTGCAACTACCTTCCGCGATGATGACGTCCCGGAGTTTGACATTTTCTTGGTACGTCCCCATGGTGCCGATTCGAATAATCGCATCGACGTGGTATGAGGTAAATAACTCCCGGCAATAGATACCGATCGAAGGCATGCCCATGCCGCTAGCCATGACGCTGATGGTGTAGCCGTTTTTGGTTTTTCCGGTG
>UQOB01000086.1 GCA_900542595.1 uncultured Mollicutes bacterium
TTGTGTGCTGTCAAGCGGAATTGAACCGCCAACCTACTGATTACGATTCAGTTGCTCTACCAGTTGCGCTAAGACGGCAGCCCATTAAATATAAAGGGTAATCGTGCTTAACGCAAGGCGGAATAAAGAAAACTATTAAGGAAGTGATGAAAATTTTCTTTTCCTAACTATGTCCTTATGCTAGAAATTGATCAATAAATAAATCGAAATAACTTTGCAAATCATTGTTCTTTTCTTAAATATCTTAAAATCGCTTAGATTTACAAGGATTTTCCTATATCAAAGAAAAAGTACGGCTTTCGCAGGGAAAACCGTACTGAAGAATAAGTTTATAACCTTTATACTAGGCTTTGGTCGTCACAGCCTTTTTCTCCGTAGCCTTTCTCTTGATGTACAAGACAAGAACAGCGATTTCGTGGACCACTAAGGGCATCAAGGCTAAGACGAAGACATAGAGATAGTCGATTGGCTTATCGTGAAGCGGGAGGACGCTGAAGAAGCTATTGACCCCTGGCACTTCGATGACGAAGAACTGTAAGGCAAGCCCGACAAAGAAGGCAAACCACAGCATCTTGTTATTGTCTTTAAAGACTCTGACGAAGCTGTGTTTCACATCGGTCATCCCTAACATGTGGAAGAGCTGACTGAAGGAGAGGACACAGAAGGCCATCGATTGTCCTTCTTCAAGAAGTAAGGGATCAGAATAGAAATTATTGATATCGCCAATCAAGAAGTGACCATGCGTGAAGGCTGGAAGCAAGAAGGCAAGAATGGTCATAAGACCGATGACCGCCCCATAGCCAAAACAGATGAGGAAGCCACCATGGGCGAATAAGCTCTCTTTCGGGTCTCTCGGCTTATCTTTCATGATATCATCCGGTTTCTTATCGCTTCCTAAGGCGATAGCCGGGAAGCTATCGGTGACGAGGTTAACCCATAACAGGTGAACTGCAATCAAGGGAGCCGGTAAACCGATTAAAGTTGCGACAAACATCGAGAGAACTTCCCCGATGTTACACGATAAGAGGAAGAGAATGGTCTTTCTAATGTTAGCGTATATACCTCTACCCTCTTCAACGGCTTTTTCAATCGAAGCAAAGTTATCGTCAGTTAAGACCATATCAGCCGCGCCTTTGGCGACGTCGGTGCCGGTGATACCCATGGCGATACCGATATCGGCCGCTTTTAAGGAGGGAGCATCGTTGACCCCGTCACCCGTCATAGCGACGATGTGGCCGTTACCTTTTAAAGCCTTAACGATTTGGACTTTATTTTCCGGGCTAACCCGAGCGAAGACGCTGACGTGTTCAACTTTCTTCTTAAGTTCAACTTCACTTAAAGCATCGATTTCATCCCCGGACATACATTCTTCCGGTTTCTCGACGATATGGAGTTCTTTAGCGATTGCGAACGCGGTGTCTTTATGGTCACCGGTAATCATGACGGTTCTGATGCCCGCGCCTTTTAAGGTTTGGACAGCGGGTTTCGCCGCTTCTCTCGGCGGGTCGACCATGCCGACAAAGCCGACGAAGATTAAGTCTTCTTCGCTTAAAACGTCACCAGTCTTATAAGCGAAAGCGAGAACTCTTAAGGCGTTCTGCGACATTTTCTCGCTATTGGCCATCGCTTCTTTCTTGTCTTTATCGGTAATTTCGACGACCTTATTATCTTTTAAGATATATTTACAATGCTTAAGAATTTGGTCTAAGGCACCCTTAGTGTAAACGTAGGTGGTATCCCCTTCTTTGTGTTTGGTCGACATCATTTTTCGAACGCTATCGAAGGGAAGTTCATCGACCCGGGGGGTCACGTTTTCAAGAGCGCTCTTTTTCATTCCTAAGCTTTCAGCGAAGTTGACGAGCGCGACTTCTGTCGGATCCCCGTACACCCCGTTTTCAACGGAAGCGTTGGAACAAAGAGCCATCCCTTTGGCTAAGAATTCTAAGTTTTTATCGTTTAAATGTTCTTTATCGTAGTAGTTACCTTGGTCAAAGACCGCGACAACGGTCATCTTGTTTTGGGTCAAAGTCCCCGTTTTATCGGAACAAATAACCGAAACCGAACCCAGGGTTTCAACGGAGGCTAATTTTCTGACGATGGTGTTAACTTTAACCATCCGCCCAACGCCGAGGGCGAGAACGATGGTGACAACCGCCGGTAAGCCTTCCGGAATCGCAGCGACCGCGAGCGAGACAGAAGCTAAGAGAGATTCACTCCATTCGGCAGCAATCGTCCCTTTCGCACAGTCCCAAATGAGGCCGACGAAGAGCATGAGGACGACGATGATTGCCGTCATGATACCGAGAAACTTTGAAAGTCCCGCTAACTTCTTTTGTAGCGGCGTCGCTTCTTCCCCACCATCGCTGATCATCGAGGCGATCCGCCCGATTTCCGTGTTCATTCCGGTGGCAATAACGATCCCTTCGCCCCGACCATAGACGACGGGGGTGGATCGCCT
>UQOB01000087.1 GCA_900542595.1 uncultured Mollicutes bacterium
GGCCGGCCACCCCAAGAGGAAAGGATATATAGATAAATGTTATAACTCCCAACCACCGCTTCACCATTTTCTTTTGGAGTGATGTCATTAGTGGTGTCTTGGTCATTTCTTGGTATGACCGGGTTTGCCGTCCAGTTACGATTAAGTGCCCAGATGTTAAGTGGCATGATATCGACTTTAAAAGAAGAACCGGCATCCAACTGGACATTACGGAAGGTATAAAGATTATTGCTATCATTATTGTCAAGACCCGTGATGCCATCAAGCTTTTCAATCGAAGCATAGGTGTTATAGGTTTCTTGACTATCGCTATCATAGGTCTTTAAACGGACCGAGTGATAGTTATCGTTTTTATTGTCTTTAGCCCGGCCATATTCTTTACCGCTGGAATAAGTGGCATATAGGAAGATGACGTTATTTTGGCCGACCCCATCGTTATCGGCATTATCATAAACATCCAAGGCATAGTTAGTGTTTAAAAGATCAAAGACCCCACTACAGTCATAGGCATGGCCATTTTGCACGACAGCCCGAGAGATGGACCAACCGACAAAGGTCATAGGAAAACTCCGGTCATCTTCCCGGTTAGTCGAAGGATTTCCGATGTTATGTAAATCGACATCGGTAAGACCCCGGTTAACGTTTTCAATCACCTTATAGCCAGCGCCTGTTCCATCGTTAAAATGCCCATTATCGTTATTAGTGGAGTAGCTGACTACCCCTTCCGTGATGGTCGGGAGGGCATTGCGATCCGCTCCAGGGAAGAAATAGACATCATATAACTGAGATTGGTCGATATCGGTATTGATATCGTAGTTTTCTTTAATGTCATCCATTAAAACATCGACGGGGTTCTCCACTTCTTCATCGAATTGTTTATCGAAGACGAAAGTGCTGTAGCCGGCTGAAAAAAGCACGGCAAAAGAAAGAATTAAAGAAGAAATGGCAATGTAATGTCTTTTTCTCATTTACTCTTTATTCCTTTCTTAATTAAAGAACCTCACTTCTAAAAGTGATCAAAATAGCCGGTGTCCCAGTTCCGGTGAACGCCTTCACCCGGTTCATCATTTGGTTAACATCATCTTCGTTATTAAAGATGACCTTTTCGGTATAGTCGAAACGAAGATCGCTATGGTATTCGATATTGTTGTTCCCTTCTTCGCTATCGGCCCAATTGCCCCGATAAGTGGTGTAAGTCGGAACAATTTGTTCAGTTAACTTGGTTAAGGGACGAGAGAAAGACGAAGGGACTAAATAATCCATCAAATTAGCGTGTATGCTTACATCATACGTAAAACTCAAGGCCTCCACTTCATAATTGGGGTCACTGACGATGCTCGGAGGAGTATAACGAACGACAAATTGGGTCGAAAGTTCCGCTCCATTTTGATCGAAAATGACGTAGAGGTTATCACTGGTGTTGACTTGGCTTACATCGAGCGTGCCAGCGGTCGCGAACTTTTCCATCGTGACAGGTGCCATGACGAAAAGCTCCGTATGGGTTTCCCCAAACGTGAAGACCGCTAGCCCGCTTGACGTAATCGTTGCAAAGATTAACGCGGGCAGCCCTATTGTGAAAACTGCTCGCCGCCTCATATCCTTATTTAATTATTAAGCTTGGATATTTAACGCCGCATTGACGGTGAGACTGGGATTCTCAGTGAGTCCAGAAATCTTGGTGCTGAGGCTTTCCCAACTGCTGACATTCTCCGGTTCAACACCCGGCACATAAGCGATGGTGAAGTCAGTAGTTTCAACAGTCCAGGTGAGAGCTTTGGTATCAGCGGCTGCCGCAGTATCCCACGGAATAGCACCAGTGGCTCCAGTGGAAATGGTAACGACGTCATTTAAACCACCCATCGATAAGGTGTAAGTAAAGGTCATATCGTTGTTGTTCACTCCATGACCAGCGGTCGGAGTGTAGGTGATTATGAGGTTGCTAATTTCAAGATGAGCGCCCTTACCTTGGGGATTGATGCCGCTTAAAGCACCGGGAGTTTGGTCGAGAACTAACTTCATCGAACCAGTAACACTGAAGCTTCCGATTGAAGCATAATCTTCGAGTTTGACGGTGAGCTCGGTTTTTTTAGTAGCCGTTGTTTCACCGAAGACGAAGGTGGAGAAGCCGGCCCCAATGACGGACGCCAGCCCGAGCGCCGGAATGATGGTTCCGACTAAGAATTTTTTACTACGCATATTAAGGTACCTCCTTGCGAGTGTAGTGGAAAATATAACCGATATTCCCCCCCCTGACAAGCAAAAAGATTACGACAAATCAGAAAAAGGTTGACATCCG
>UQOB01000088.1 GCA_900542595.1 uncultured Mollicutes bacterium
GGGGGGAAGAAAAAACAAACAGCCGGTTTAGAAATTCCAAATACCAAAACAACCACTGTTCCCTTTAAAGATGTCTTTGAAGCTTTACCTGCTTTAAACGGAAGAAATAGCCTCTATGTTCCTTTCGGAAAAAATATCAGTGGGGAAGTAATGGCCGGTGACCTCGCTTCTTTCCCTCACATGTTAGTGGCCGGTACCTCCGGCAGCGGTAAATCGGTCTTCATGCACGGAATTCTCATGACCCTTTTAATGCGGAATACCCCGGATGATTTGAGGTTAATTTTAGTTGACCCTAAGCGGAGCGAAATGTCGAAGTACCGTGATGTTCCTCATTTACTTTGCCCAATCATCACGGAACCCAGCGATGCGAAAGTGGCCCTTCAAAAGTTAGTGGACCGGATGGAAGAACGGTACACCATCTTTGAACAATGCGGGGTCAGGGATATCCAAGAATTTAACTTAGAATACGCGGAAGATGAAGGCTTAGAAAAACTGCCTTATATCGTGATGGTCATCGATGAATACGCTGATCTTTCGAACGCTTGTAAAGATATCAGTAGTTTACTCGTAAGAATCGCTCAAAAAGCCAGAGCCGCCGGTATCCACCTCATCATCGCCACTCAAAGACCATCGGTCGACGTCATCACTGGGGTCATTAAAGCGAACTTTAATGTTCGGGTCGCTCTTGCCATGAAGTCCGCGACAGACAGTATTACCATCCTCGGGCAAGCCGGAGCGGAAAACCTGGTTGGCCACGGCGACATGCTCGTCGATTGCCCAGAAGTGGTGAGAAATGCTTTAATCCGTTGCCAAGGTTGCTACGTCGATGGAAGGGAAATGCGGGAAGTCAGTAACTTTTTACGAAATGAAAGCAAACCCGATTATGACCCGGCCTTCCTCGATTTAACCGATCACGAAGCGATGGAAATGCAAGCCGCCTTAAATGCCGCTGCTCATAAGACCGAGATTAAAGCTCAACAAAATGCTGATTTCTACGATTCCGTTGTGGAACAAGTGTTGATGGAAGAATATACCTCCATCAGTAAAATCCAGAGGCAATTTAGCGTTGGGTTCCCCCGGGCCGGTAAACTCTTCGCTCAACTTCAAAATGAAGGGATTGTCGCCAGTGCCCCCGAAAGTGCATCATCGAGCAAAGGCTGCAAAGTCTTAGTCCACACGATGGATGAAGTGATGGCCTTAAGAGCTCGGAAAAAGAGTGAGGAGCTCGAAAATAATGGAAGTGGGGATTGATCTCGTCGATCTTAAGAGACTTGATTTAACGAACATTTCTTTTATTAATGGAGTTCTTTCACCAAAAGAAATAGAACTTTTTAATTCTTTTAAAAGTGAAAAGAGAAAGAGAGAATTTTTAGGGGGCCGCTTCGCTTGTAAAGAAGCCCTGTTAAAAGCCTTGGGGACGGGTTTAAAGGGGATAAGGATGAACGAAATTGAAATCTTACCGAACGAAGACGGTAAACCCCTCTTAAAAAAGCCCCTTCTATCCTCTATACTATCGATTAGTCATGAAGGAGAGATGGCAGTGGCCATCTGCATATTGTTATGAAAGATACCTTTGTTAACGCGAGACTTGTGGAACCCGATTTAATTCGGATGGTGATATTTTCTGGTGGCTACTATGAAAAATGGGAAGCCTCTTTGATGATCGACCGGAGCAAAGTCATTAAACTTAACCCGGTTAAAAATATCTCAACCAGTAACGTTATGATCCAAGAATTCCGCCTCCCGAAACCCTTGGAACTCGGCCATAGTTATGTCATTCTTATCCCGTCTTTCCCAATGATTCCGTTAGATGTCAGCGAAGCGACAAGCTTTAAAGATTTCGACGCGAAATACTTTTATAACGGCAATGACTTAGGAGCGAATTACAAAAAAGAAGGGACTGAATGGGTCCTTTGGGCGCCTCTCGCTTCTTCTGTTACTTTAAAAGTTAAAAGAGAAAAGAAAGGCCGCTGGCACTATCGAGAGATGGTGCGAGAAGAAAAAGGAATTTACCGCTTAAGACTAAAAGGCGATTATGATGGAGCGTACTACACTTACCTCGTCACCAATAACGAAGTGGTCAACGATAGTATCGACCCGTACGCGAAAGCGAGCGGTCCAAACGGGGAATTCAGCGTCGTTGTGAAAGATGAAGATTTAGCTTCTTACCCCTACAGCGAAGCTCT